>JAYVVY010000272.1:0-22836 GCA_043786575.1 Ilumatobacteraceae bacterium | reverse complement strand
GATGGAGGTGGGAGGGTGACAGGTACGCGGGTTCCGTTGGGTAGGACTACGGATTGGTGGACTTCGGTTGCAGCGACGAGGGCTGGCCAGTAGATGCCGAATGGCTGGGCTTCGCTGGGGCCGCCGGTGGCGAAGAAGCCTGGGTAGTTGGCGAGGGCGAGCTCAATGGCGGCACCGCTGAAGGCCTTGCCGGCCAGGCGCTCGTCGCTGCTCTTGACGGTGATGTGGAGTCGACCAGATGCCTGCTCCTGAGTTGGTGCGTCGCTGGGTGCCGCCACGAAGCGGACATCGACCTCGTCGAATCGCTCACGCCCACCAACGCGTGCGAACAGCGCGTCGGTCAGCCACTGTGCCTTGCGTTCCTGGTCGAGGCCGGTCAGCACGAAGCTCATCCGGTTGCGGTAGCCGCCGTCGAGGTTGATACACACCTTGGTCGTTGGGGGCGCGGGCTTGCCCAGCGTGTCGCTGATGCGAACGCGATCGGCCCCGTCAGGCGCAAGTTGGATGGTGTCGAAGCGGCTGATCACGTCAGGGTTCGCGTAGGCCGGCGAGCCGATCTCGTACAGCAACTGCGCTGTCACGGTGCCGACGTTGATGACGCCGCCGGTGCCTGCGTGTTTGGTGATGACGCACGAGCCGTCGGCTGCGACCTCGGCGATCGGGAAACCGAGCGGTCGGGTCGGCTCCGGGATCTCCTCGAACCACGAGTAGTTGCCGCCGGTGGCCTGCGTGCCGCACTCGATGACGTGACCGGCGACGACAGCGCCAGCGAGCGCGTCCCAGTCGTTCATTGCCCAGTCGTGCCACCACGCAGCCGGGCCGACGACGATGGCGGCATCGGTGACGCGCCCGCACACCACCACGTCTGCACCCGCCTTGAGTGCAGCCGCGATGCCCCAGCCGCCCATGTACGCGTTGGCAGTGACGGGCTGGCCAGTGAGGTGCGCCCCGGTGTCGAGGTGATTGAGTTGCGGGCGCAGATCCTCGATGCGATCCATCAGGTCGTCGCCCTCGACGTACGCTACTTTCACGTCGATGCCGAGCTTGGCGGCAATCTCGCGCACCTTGTCGGCGCAGCCAGACGGGTTGAGGCCACCGGCGTTGGTGACGACTTTGATGTCGCGCTCGATACAGGTCGCCAGCACCTGCTCCATCTGGCGCAGGAAGGTGCTGGCGTAGCCCAGCTCCGGGTTGCGGAGACGTTGCTTGTGCAGAATGAGCATTGTCAGCTCTGCTAGCCAGTCGCCGGTGAGCACGTCGATGTCGCCGCCGTTCACCATCTCGGCGGCGGCTGACAGGCGATCGCCAAAGAAGCCGCTGCAGTTCGCAATTCGCACCGGGCGAGTCACGTCGGGTGAGCTCACGTCGGGTCAACTGTGACGAGGGGCTGGCCGCTGTCGAGCTGCTGGCCCGGTTGCACGAACACTTCGCTGACAGTGCCCGCGTGCGGAGATGTGATCTGGTGCTCCATCTTCATCGCCTCCAGCGTCAGTAGGGGCTGGCCCGCAGCGACGACATCGCCGAGGGCGACGAGAATGTTGATCACTCGGCCCGGCATCGGAGCGACGGTGCTGCCAGCGCGACCAGCGTCCTCGGGAGAGATGAATCGCGGCGGGATCGCGAACCGTGCCCGCCCTCCCCGGACATATCCAACGTCCTCGTGCAGAACAACCGGTGTTCGCTGTATCGCAATCACCGTTGAGTCGTCGAGTGTCAGTGGCTGATCGTCGACCTGCAGCACGATCAACTGATTCGCTCGGTCGAACTGATAACGAACGGTGTGGTCGCCCACGGCCTGAATCAGCAACTGCGATGGATTGTTACGCCAGCCGATCGGAGCTCGAGCGCCGTCAGCCCGATTGTGGATAAGAGCCAGAGCTACCGCTGCGAGATCTATCGGGCTGTCCGGAGGCGGGTCGCCGATTGGGGAACCTCCGTTCTCCTCGGCGCTTCGATCGACCATCCCGGTATCAATACCTGTTGGGTGCTGGTCCCAAGTCAGCAGCTCCAGTAGCAGCTCTCGGTTTGTCACCGGCCCGATCAGTTCGGCGCCACGGAGTACCGCGGTGAGCCGACGAACCGCCTCCTCGCGGGTGGCGCCGTGAGCGATGACCTTGGCGATCATCGAGTCGTAGAAGGGCGGGACCTCGTCGCCTGACTCGAGCGAGCTGTCCACCCGCACGCCAGGAACGCTGGGAAACGTGAACCTATGAAATGTTCCTGAGCTGGGCAGATACCCGTTAGAGGGGTCCTCTGCGCACAGTCGAACTTCGATGGCGTGGCCGTTGATCGCGACATCAGCGAGGAGCTCGGCGGGGATCGGGTGACCTTCTGCGATCGAGATCTGCAGTCCCACCAGGTCGACACCGCACACGGCCTCGGTGACCGGATGCTCGACCTGCAGACGTGTGTTCATCTCGAGGAACCAAAAGCTGCGGTCGCGGTCGAGCAGGAACTCAACAGTGCCTGCTCCGACGTAGCCGACAGCGCTCGCAGCGGCGATTGCGGCCGCTTCCATGCGACTGCGCAAGTCGGCGTCGACGGCCGGCGAGGGTGCTTCCTCCACGACCTTCTGATGGCGGCGCTGCAGTGTGCAGTCGCGTTCGTGGAGTGCAATCACGTTGCCATGGCTGTCGGCCAAGATCTGAATCTCCACGTGACGCGCCCGCTCCAGATAGCGCTCCACGAACACGGTTCCGTCGCCGAACGCGGACAGCGCTTCACGCTCGGCGGAGGCGATGGCGGCTTTCAACTCATCGGCGCCGCGCACGATGCGCATTCCTCGCCCGCCACCGCCGGCCGAGGCCTTGACGAGCGCTGGAAGCCCCACTTCCGCAAGCGTCTCAACGGTGTTGTCGGGTGCCACCGGAACGCCGTGCGAACGCATCAGCCGCTTCGCTTCGATTTTCGAGCCCATTGCCGCGATGGCCGATGGCGGTGGCCCGATCCAGATGAGGCCCGCGTCGATCACCTGCTGAGCGAACACGGCGTTCTCGGACAGAAAGCCATAGCCGGGGTGCACCGCGGCACCGAATCGTTGGGCCGCGGCGACGATCAGGTCACCGCGCAGGTAGGTATCCGCGGACGCATTGCCGGGCAAGCGCACGGCCTCGTCGGCCTCGCGAACGAACGCTGTGCCAGCATCGGCATCGCTGAAGACGGCCACTGTCGTCAGCGCGTGGTCGCGGCAGGTACGAAAGACGCGGCGTGCGATCTCCCCGCGGTTGGCGACCAGCACTGTGTGAATGGCGGGCATCTCAGTCACATCCTGAACACGCCGTAGCCGCGTGTTCCTTCGATCGGTCGGTTGTCGATGACGCTCAGGCACATGCCTAGAACGGTGCGGGTGTCTCGTGGGTCGATGATGCCGTCGTCGTAGCCCTTGCCGCTCATGAACATCGCCAATGACTCGCGTTCGATCTGGTCTTCGATCATGGCGCGCATCGCTGCGTCGGCTTCTTCGTCGAACGGGCGGCCCATGCTGGCGGCCGACTCGCGACCAACGATGCTCATCACGCCAGCCAATTGGGTGGGGCCCATGACGGCACTCTTCGCGTTGGGCCACGCAAACAGAAAGCGGGGGCCAAAGGCGCGGCCGCACATGCCGTAGTTGCCGGCGCCGTACGACGCAGCCATGTTGATGGTGAGGTGCGGCACGCGACTGTTGGAGACGGCGTTGATCATCTTCGAGCCGTCTTTGATGATGCCGCGCTGCTCGAACTCCTTGCCGACCATGAAGCCCGTGGTGTTCTGGAGGAAGACCAGCGGCGTGTCGATCTGATTGGCGAGTTGGATGAACTGCGCCGCCTTCTCGCTTTCCTCACTGAACAGCACGCCGTGGTGGTTGGCCAGGATGCCGATGGGGTAGCCGTGCAGTTCGGCGAAACCGGTGACCAGCGACGTCCCGTAGAGCGGCTTGAACTCATCGAAGTCGCTGTCGTCGACAATGCGAGCAATGACATCGCGTGGGTCGAATGGCACCTTCGGGTCCGCGCTGGGAATGCCGAGCAGTTGATCGATGTCGTAGCGCGGCTCGCTGCCTGCGCCACGGGGACCGGGCCCGTGCTTGCGATGGTTGATGCGCTTGATGATTTGACGGCCGAGACGAATCGCGTCCATCTCGTCGACCGCGAAGTAGTCGGCCAGCCCACTGATGCGAGCATGCATCTCGGCGCCGCCAAGGCTTTCGTCGTCGCTGTCCTCGCCGGTGGCCATCTTGACCAAGGGCGGGCCGCCGAGGAACACCTTCGAGCGTTCCTTGATCATCACGACGTAGTCGCTCATGCCGGGAACGTACGCGCCACCCGCTGTCGAGTTGCCGAACACGAGCGAGACCTGCGGGATGCCGGCCGCCGACGCGTTGGTGATGTCGCGAAAGCCTCGGCCGCCCGGGATGAAGATCTCGCTTTGCGTCGGCAGGTCGGCGCCGCCCGACTCCGTCAGTGCGATGGTGGGCAGCCGGTTCTCGCGGATGATCTCGTTGATCCGTAGGTTCTTCTTCAGTGTGAATGGATTGCTGGCACCGCCACGGAGTGTCGGGTCGCTGCCGGTGATCATGCATTCGACGCCCTCGACCACGCCAATCCCCGCAACGCTGCCGGCGCCCACCGGGAACTGGCTGCCGTACGCGGCGAGTGGGGAGAGTTCGAGGAACGGCGAGCCAGCGTCGAGCAGCGCCTCCATCCGTTCGCGCACCAGCATCTTGCCGCGTTGACGATGGCGTGCGACGTACTTCTCGCCGCCGCCGCCGTTCACCAATTGCAGTTGCTCGTCGTGGGCGGCGAGCTGTGTTTCGAGTGCGGTGCGGTTGGCGAGGTAGGCCTCGCTGGTCGGGTTCACGCGGTCGGGGAGGACGGGCATGTCAGGTGCCCTTCGCCACGTTGACCCACGATGGTGTGCGCTTCTCGGCGAAGGCCCGCATGCCCTCGGCGGCCTCGTCCGATTTGAACAGGCTCTCACTGAGTGCAGTCAGCTCGGCCATCGTCGCAACCGGCTGCCGGAGGAGTCGCTTCGTGGCCGCGACCGCGTTGGGTGCGCCGGCGAGGATCCCGTTCGTGAGCGTCGCGACTGCGCCTGCAACGTCGTCAGTGACGTGAGTGATCAGGCCCATGTCCCTTGCGGTCGCTGCGTCGAAGGCCTCGCCGGTCAGGAAGGCAGCGGCCAATTTGCTCCAGCCACAGCGGGCAAGGATGGGCACGCTGATGATGGCGGGTGCCACGCCGATGCGGACTTCCGTGAACGCGAAGGTGACGGCACTGTTGACGACGACGAGGTCGCACGCGGCCATCAAGCCGACTCCGCCAGCGCGCACGGGTCCGTTGACGGCAGCGATCGTGGGTGCGGCGTGGGTGCCGAGTCGCTCGAAGACGTTGGCCATCGGGTTGCCCGCTGCCTGCGCATCCTGGCCGCCCGTGGCTCGTTCCTTGAGGTCGGCGCCGGAGCAGAACACGGTGCCAGTGTGGGTGAGCACGATGGCCCGCACGTCGGGCTCGGCTGAACGATCGAGTGCCTCGTTCAGCTCTGCGAGCAGCTGCCGTGATAGCGCGTTTCGATTGGCCGGCGAGTCAAGCGTGATCGTCGCGATCCCGCCTTCAATGCTGCAGTGAACCAGTTCCCCCACAAGTCCGACTGTAGCCACGCCCGCTAGGTCGCGAGCACCCCGCCCAGCCCTGCGTTTGAACACTTTCAAGCGCAGAGCGCACGAAAGTGTACAAACGCTACGAAGTGGCGGTGATCTCGCGGAGGAAGGCTTCGGCGTCGGCTCGGTGCCGGGTGCGCTTCATCGGGGGCAGCGCCTTGACGATGTCCCAGCGGTAGTTCGCCTTGCCAAGCCGAGGGTCCATCACGGCCACGACGCCGCGGTCTGTTGCCGTTCGGATCAGTCGCCCCGTTGCTTGCGCGAGCAGCATCGATGCGCGGGGCAGGTCGATCTGTCCGAAGGCTGCGACGCCGAGCAGATCGCGGCGAGCGGATAGCAGCGGATCATCCGGTCGCGGGAACGGGATGCGGTCGATCACGACCAGGCTGAGCGTTCGGCCCGGAATGTCGACGCCCTGGAAGAAGCCCGCTGTCGCGAAGAGGCACGCATGCTCGTCCTCGCTGAATGCCTTCACCAGCGCGGTCTTTGGTAGGTCGCGCTGGGTGAAGATCGGCACGTCCACCTTCAACCGCACTGCTTCGGCGGCGGCATCCATTGCCTTCCAACTGGTGAAGAGTGCGAGCGTACGGCCGCCAGCAGCGGTGATCAGCGCGGCGAGTTCCTCGTGCACGGCGGGGCCGAATGCTGGAGAGTTCGGGGCTGGCATGTGGATGGCGCAATAGAGCATGGCGTTGTGCTCGTAGTCGAAGGGGCTGCCGACGTCGATCTCGCTGAACCCACTGGGCGGCAGCCCGACGCGAGCGCCGAGCGAGGCGGGAATGGTCGCGCTGGCGAGGATGGCTGTTCGTTGCGTCCAGATGCCGTTGTTCAGTACGCCGCCAACTTCGAGCGGGGCAATCTCCAGCTTGGGGTATTCGGGGCCGCCGCTGACGAAGGCGACGAAGCCCTGGCGGTCGTTGAGCGCGAGGTCGATGCTGTCCTGCAGACGAGTGGCCAGCTGCTGGCCGCGCATCTTGCGTGCCTTCGCGTCTTCGACCGTCGACTCGATCGCGGCCAGCGCGGTCAGTGCCTTCTGCACACGGGCCCGCACCTCGACGAGCATCGACTGCACGGGCTCGGGGAACGGACGCTTCAGCCGTTGACCGAGGAATGGAACGAGCGCATCGCGCACGAGTAGCGATGACTCGGCGACGCCGCCGACCAGTTGCGGGTCGTCGATGATGCGCTTCAGCGCGGCGGTGAGTGTGCTGAAGCGACCGCCAGCGACCTGCACGCCGACGGTGTCGCTCATGATGTCTTCCAGCTGGTGAGCTTCGTCCATCACGACCACGTCGTGTTCGGGCAGCAGCAGACCTCCGCTGCCGACATGCAAGCCGTAGAGGTGCATGTTGACGACGACGACGTCGGCCACTGAGGCCTTCGCTCGGGCCATCTCGGCAAAACACACCGCACCCATCGGGCAACGGGTTGCGCCCGGGCATTCGTCGCTGCCAACGCTGACGGCCTGCCAGGCCTTGTCGTGGGGTGCCCAGTCGAGCGACGCCTGGTCGCCGGTGTCGGTTGTGCCCGACCACGCGACGAGCTTGTTGATGTCCACCTTGGTCTGAGCAGCAAATTCCTCGAGTTCCAGCTGGCCCTTGTCGGCCCCCTGGATTTCACGCACACGCTGCATGCAGATGTAGTTGCTGCGGCCCTTGAGCACCGCCCAATCGAATGGGACGCCGAGGTGCGCTTCCAAGAATGGAAGGTCCTTCGCCGCCAACTGATCCTGCAGTGCTTTGGTCGCTGTTGCGACAACGACGCGCTTACCAGCGACGATCGCCGGGACCAGATAGCCAAGTGTTTTGCCCGTGCCGGTGCCCGCTTGGACGACCAGATGCTTGCCGGTAGCGATGGCCTCGGCGACCGCCACCGCCATCTCCTGCTGCCCCGGGCGGTCTTCCGCCGCAGGCAGCGCCCCCGTCACCGCCGCCAGCGCCGTGATGACGTCGGCAGTTTTGGGCATTCGTGCAGCCTACGAGCCAACCCAAGTCCAGCAGAGGATGCGGCCGGTGGGTGGGCGTTCGACGGCGGAGTTGAGAACCGGCGGGCGAGACGCTGGGGGTTGCGCAGGAGCGTCAGAACGAGCACGATGCACTTCGGCCAAAGAGTGTCTCCGCGGCCAGGGGGAGGGTCGATGCCGAGCGCCGAAGAGATCCGAGAGGCTCAGCGGGTGACGTGGGCGCGCCTCTCGACGAGCTGGGAGAAGTGGGACGGGATCATCATGGATCAGCTCGGCCCCGTCGGCACAGCGATCATCGACAGTCTCCACATTGCGGAAAGCCAGCAACATCTGGACATCGCGTCGGGTACGGGTGAGCCTGGGCTGAGCATTGCCAAGCTCGCCCCGACCGGACGCGTCGTACTCACCGACCTGGCCCCCGAGATGCTGGCCGTGGCAGCTCGACGCGCCGGCGCCCAGGGTGTCGAGAACGTGGAGACACGAGTGTGCAGCGCTGACGATCTGCCATTCGCTGACTCGACGTTCGACAGTGTCTCCGTGCGATTCGGATACATGTTCTTTCCGGACGCGGCGAAAGCCACTGCTGAGTTCGCGCGAGTGTTGAAGCCGGGGGGACGCGTCTGCTCGTCGGTATGGGTGAAGCCTGAAAGCAATCCGTGGACGACGATCGCCATGGAGGCCATCACGGCCGAAGTGGCGTTGCCGCCGCCTGACCCGGACGGCCCGAACATGTTTCGTTGCGCCGCCTCCGGTCGTGTCAGTGCCCTGTACGAGGCTGCGGGTCTGCGCGACGTTGCCGAGTGGGACGTCGACATCGAACTCGTGACGAGTTCACCGACGCAGTACTGGGAAATGATCAGCGAGCACGTCTCGCTCGCCTCCGCCGCGCTGCAGCAGGTCGACGAACCCACACGGGCACGCATTCGGGAGAGTGTGATTGCGAAGGTGAGCACTTTCGAGAAGGACGGCAACATTCGAATCCCCGGCGTGGCCCGGTGCATCGTCGGAACGAAGTAGAACCGAGCGGGTTCAGAACACTCGCTCATGTCCAGCTCGGAACTCAGGAGCCCTTGCTCAGTCTGTCGCTGACGGCGGCTGGCGAAGGTTCGTCGTTGATGAAGAGGTGATGAGCCCGAACCGCTGCCACTGCTCGCTGGGTGCTCGTGTGTGGCGCAGCTTCACCGAGATCGGCGTGGCGCTCGCGAACGAAGACTGCTGCTGCGCGCACGGTGGCTGCCACCTCAGTTGCTTCCACACTGGCGAACGTGAACTGCCAGCGGGCGGCTTGCTCGGCGATCATCACTTTGTCCGGCTCGTCGGGCAGGATGCCGGCGGCGGGGAAGACCCTGCAGTCGTAGGTGCGGCACGTCCGCGGGCGGTGCTCGTAGATCGAACAGCCTTCCGCGCGCAACATGGGGCAGCGACCGTGCTCGTCGTACCCCATCAACACATGACCGAGCGGCATACGCGGCGCAGGGAACAGCAACGCCTTGGGAATGTGTTCGCGCGCGTCGTGCTCCTCCGGCCCGATGTGCACGAACTGGGACGACGAGCAGCAAGCGACACACGTTCCGCACGGCACGTCGCTGGTGCCATCGCCTTCGATGGCGTCGCGGACATTGACCAACCACGATGCGAAGTCGCCTGCGGGCAGGTCAGTCATTGCCGACTACGCCACGAGCGCGAGCGCAGCGTCCAGCTCGTAGCCGTCAAAGTCCGGCCACGGCCGGTCGGTGAAGTACACCTCGGCACCGACGCTCTGCCACAGCATGAAGTTGGAGATACGCAGTTCACCAGACGTGCGCACCATCACATCGACGGGGGGCAAATCGGGCAGGTAAAGGTGACGGTCTATCGCGGCCTGATCAATCGGGCCTTCGGCGGCAGCAGCGACTGCCGCGTGCACCAACTCGGTGTGGCTGCCGTAGTCGAACGCGACTGTCAAAACCATGCCGGTGTTCTGCGCAGTGTCGGTGATGGCCTTGCGGATGGCGCGCTGCACGTACTTCGGCGTGCGTGCCTCGGGGCTGTCGAACGGCCGGCCCATCCACTGGATGCGTACGTTCAGTTCGTTGAGCTCGGCGACGCGACCGAACAGTTTCTTGTGCAGCCCAAGAATGTGGCGAACCTCGGTTCGCGGCCGCACCCAGTTCTCGGTGGAGAACCCGAACACTGTCAGCCAGCCGACGTTGCGCGTGACGGCAACCCGAACCAGCCGGGCCAGGTTCTCCTCACCTTCGGTGTGGCCCTCGGTGCGGGGGAGATGCTTGCGCTTCGCCCAGCGTCCGTTTCCGTCCATGATGCACGCGACGTGCACCAGCGGCCGGTCTGTGGAGGAGGCTGCGGTCACGAAGGAAGACTCTAGTTGCCCGCGATACCCGGATTCCGGCGACTGTGCCCACAAACGTGTCGGCCGCGTGGGACAATGGTCCCATGAACGCCGCGGCCACCGAGGGGGTGTCACTTCGCCATGTCATCGTTGTCGGGGGCACGCTCGCGGAATGGGCGGAACTGCCCGCCGACCAGTGGGCTGACCGACTGTACGAGTGGGGCAAGGTGGCCGATCACGTGGGTGCCAGCTGGCTGACCGTCCGCCCATTCGGGCCGGACGGGAACACGCCCGCATACGTCGCAGTACCCGCACGCGAGGCCACCGTTGGCACCTGCCTCGCCGTCGCTCAGCCCGACGATGATGGCCGTGCCCGGCTCACCAGAGTGATCGCAGAACTCCAACAATCGGGCAACGTCGTCACCGAGGCATCCATCGACGCTGCGCTCAACGCGCCGGCGCTCGTCAACCCCGACCTGGTCGTGGTCGTCGGCGCCAAGCACCGTATGCCGCCGTCGTTGGTGTGGGAATTGGCATACAGCGAGCTGGTGTTCGTGGACACAACGTGGCAGCACTTCGGGCCCGGCCACCTCGACGAAGCCATCGGCTCGTACGCACACCGCCATCGCCGCTTCGGCGGCATCGACTAGGCGGCCACGTGGCCAGCCATCTATATCGCGACACGGCGGTCGTGTTGCGCACCTACAAGTTGGGTGAAGCGGATCGCATCGTCGTGTTGCTCACCGAGCACCACGGCAAGGTACGCGCCGTTGCCAAGGGCGTGCGCAAGACCATGTCTCGCTTCGGTGGTCGGCTCGAGCCGATGAGTCACGTTCGGCTTCTGCTCGCGCAGGGCCGCGAGCTGGACATTGTCAGCCAGGCCGAGGCGGTCGAGTCGTTGGCTCCGATGGTCGTCGATCTCGATCACCTCACCTCGGGCATTGCCGTGCTGGAGGCTGCCGACCAAATGTCGCTGGACCGTGAACCGAACCCGCAGCTCTATCGGATGGTGGTGGGCGCGCTGCGCACCATCGGCGAACGTGGCGGCTCGCTGGTGGTGCCGGCATTCTTCTGGAAACTTCTCGCAGCGGAAGGTGTGCGCCCCGAGCTGGACGAGTGCGTGCGGTGTGGCGAACCCGGCCCGCTGATCGCCTTTGACATGGACCAGGGTGGTGCCCTGTGCCGCACGTGCCGTACAGGGGCGCCCCTCAGCGAGCCGGCGCTGGACCTGATGCGGATGATTCTGGGCGGTCGGCTGAACGACGCACTCGACACGCCGCCGTCGCGTACCACCCACGAGGTCGCCAGCCACGCGACCCGTGCGTTGGAGCACCACATCGAGCGCCGCCTACGCACAGTCGCAATGTTCGAAACCCACTAACTGCGGCTGGGGCACCCACGCTGGTCGAAGCGTCAACTCACTTTTCGGAAATGATTTCGCGGCTGCCGAAGGGGTGCCCGTAGCCTTGCAGCGCTATGGCTGCCACCGAACTGGACCAGATCGTCAATCTCTGCAAGCGACGGGGCTTTGTGTACCCGTCGGCGGAGATCTACGGCGGCTTTCGCTCCAGCTATGACTACGGCCCGCTGGGCTCGCTGATGCTGCGCAACGTGCGCGAGGCCTGGATCCGCACGATGGTGCAGCAGCGCGACGACGTCGTATTGATCGACGCCGCCATCCTGGCGCCGCCGCAGGTTTTCGAGGCCAGCGGCCACCTTGCCAACTTCAGCGACCCGCTCGTCGACTGCACCAAGTGCAAGCAGCGTTTCCGCGAAGACCACCTCATCGACCCCAACGTGTGCCCCAACTGTGCGGCCACCGGCTCGTTCACTGCGGCGCGCGCGTTCAACCTGATGTTCAAGACATTCGCCGGCCCGGTGGAGGGCAGCGGCGCAGAGGTGTACATGCGCCCCGAGACGGCGCAGGGCATGTTCGTCAACTTCGTCAACGTGCTGCAGACCAGCCGCAAGAAGCCGCCGTTCGGTATCGCCCAGGTGGGCAAGAGCTTCCGCAACGAGATCACGCCCGGCAACTTCATCTTCCGCACCCGCGAGTTCGAGCAGATGGAGCTGGAGTTCTTCGTGCCCCCGGCCGAGAGCGCGCAGTGGTACGAGTACTGGTGCAACGCCCGCTTGCAGTGGTACATCGATCTGGGCATCCCGGCCGAGATGCTGGTCCTGCGCCCGCACGATGCCGACGAACTGAGCCACTACAGCAGCGGCACCAGCGACATCGAATTCATGTACCCGTGGGGCTGGGGCGAGCTGGAAGGTGTCGCGCAGCGCACCGACTACGACCTCAAGCAGCACGCGGAGCACAGCGGCCAGAAGCTGGACTACTTCGACCAGGCCACCAACGAACGCTACGTGCCCTATGTCATCGAGCCTGCAGCCGGTGTGAACCGTGCAATGGCTGCGTTCCTGCTGGCCGCGTACGACGAAGACATCATCAACGACGAGCAGCGCACCGTGCTGCGGCTTCACCCGCGCCTGGCGCCGTACAAGGTGGCCGTCCTGCCGCTCAGCAAGAAGGACACGCTCACCCCACTGGCCCGCCAGATCTACACCACACTGGCAGACCGCTACATGGTCGACTACGACGAAACTCAGGCCATCGGCAAGCGCTATCGCCGCCAAGACGAGATCGGTACGCCGTTGTGCGTCACCATCGACTTCGACTCGCTGGAAGACGGCGCCGTCACCATTCGCGAACGCGACACCACCCTTCAGGTGCGGGTGCCGATCGATTCGCTACTCGCTGAAATCAGCGCCCGCCTCGGGTTCTGACCCGTTCTCGTTCATCGGTCGACTTTCGGTGGTCGACCCGCGCTGGTGAAACGCGCGGACAGCGCTATTGATCGTCGGGAACACGTGCAGTTTCTCGGCGGGCGGGGTCAGACCGGCGCGGCGCAGCTGGGCCAGAACTCGCTCGTTGGCCCGCGCCACGGCGGTGAGCTGCACACCTCGTTCCGTCATCGTGCCCGCGAGATCGCGGAGCATGTCGACCGCTGAGGCGTCGAGCGTTCCAATGCCCTCGCAGTCGATGACGAACCACTCTTCCCGGCCGGGGTTCTCCTCAAGAACCTGCTCGACGCGGTCACTGAAACGCTCCGAGTTGATGAAGATGAGGGGCGCATCAAATCGGAACACGAGCAGACCTGGAGCGGTGAGCGCCGTTGGGTACTCGCCGACGTCCACCCACCCGTCCAGCCCTGGTAGGTCGCCGAGCACGGCGTCGTGCGGACGGGCGATGCTGCCAAGTGCCACTGCAATCGACAGTGCGACAGCGATGACGATGCCGTACAACACCCCCAGGATGATCACGCCCAGCACCGCAACCAGGGCGATCGCGCACTCCTTGCGACTTACCGTCCACAGCGAGACAAAGCCGCCGAAGTCGATGATGGTGATGGCGGCCACGAGAATCACTGCTGCGAGCGCTGTGCGTGGGATCTCGGCGAGTGCGGGGCGCAGCAAGAGCAGTGATGCCACCACGAACGCCGAGGCCACGAGCGACACCAGCTGAGTGCGCGAGCCCAGCGAGGCGGGCACTGCGGTACGACTGGCGCTCGACGAGATGGGGAAGCCGTGCGACACGCCAGCGGTCAAGTTGATGAGCCCGAGCGCCAACAGTTCTTGGTTGGGATCGACGCGGTAGCCCCTGGACGCGGCGATGGCCCGTGCGGTGAGGACATTGTCGCTGAAGCCGACCAATGCAATGCCTGCGGCGATCGGCAGCAGCTGTGCGAGGTCGTGCAGGCTGACGCTGGGGAACCCCGGCGTGGGCAGCCCTGCCGGGATGTCGCCCACCAGCGCCACGCCGTGTTGGCCTAACGACCAGGCGGCCGTCACCGCCGTGGCCAGCACGACACCGATCAGTGCCCCTGGGAGCTGTGGTGCCCTCCATTTCAGCACGAGGATCACGCCGAGGGTTGCCAGGCCGATGGCCAGTGTCTGCCCGTGAATCTGGTCGAGTCGTTGCAGGAATTGCCAGCAGCGCGGGAAGAACGAGTCGGCGGTGATCGACACGCCCGAGACCGGACCCAACTGGCTGCTGAACAGCGTCAGCCCGACACCGGTGATGTACCCGACGAGCACGGGCTTGGACAGCATCGACGCCAGGTAACCGAGCCGAAGTGCCGCGGCGACGAGGCAGATCGCAGCCACTACCAGAGCCAGCGCGGCCATCAGGGTGATGTAGCGCGCACCGTCGCCATGGGCGACCGCAGCGACTCCGGAGGCCGCGAGGATTGCGGTACCCGGCTCTGGCCCCACCCCGAGGTGACGGCTGCTACCCACAAGCGCGTACACGACCAGTGCGCCGATTACGGCGTAGAAGCCGTACTGAGGGGCCATTCCGGCCAGCTCTGCGTAGCCCATTGACTGTGGGATCAGCATCGCCCCGACGGTGAGGCCGGCAATCAGGTCAGGGCGTAGCCATGCACGCTGGTACCTGCGCAGCAGCATGGCGCCAGGCGCGAAGTCAGTGAGCCGACGGCGCGCGCTCCGGCGAGCGCGCGGCTGGGGATCTGGCATCGACCTCAGGCTACGCGTTCATGATGGCGGAGTGGATCGGACGCTGGGATGTTAGTCATTGTCAGCAGCGTCGTCGGGGACGTCGGCTGCGGCAGGGTCGTTTGCTGGGGGCTTCATCGACAGCACCAGGCCGTCTAGTTCGATGACGATCTCGGGCTGACCCGATGCGTTGACGATGCCGACCGGATCCGAGATCTTGCGCGAGATGCTCATGGCGCCACCGTACTCATCGCAGCTGGTAGGAGGGGCAGGCGGATGGAGAGTCGTGCGCCGCCGTTCGGTGCGCTGCCGGCGGTGACCTGGCCACCCATACCTGTGACGAGTTCCTTCACGATGGCCAGGCCGAGGCCGCTGGAATTCTCGCGTCGCTCGGGCTGATGGCGGGCGACGTACAGGCGCTCGAACACATGCGGTTGATCGTGGGCAGAGATGCCCGGCCCATCGTCGTCGACGGTGACCACGGCCCACCCGCTTTCCGCACGAGTGGAGACCAGCACTGCGCTGCGGGCGTACTTGCCGGCGTTCTCCACCAGGTTGGCGAGTGCCTGCGCCAGACGGTCTGGGTCGGCCGTCACCAGCAATGCACCGGTCGTGACCGGGTGGAACGTGATGCCTGGTTTCGAGCCGGCGGCCGCCGCCGCGACGGTGTGCGCAGCTGCTGACACATCAACCGGCTGCAGGTGAAATGTGAAGCTCTTTGCCTGCAGCTTGGCCAGATCCAGCAGGTCAGCGACCAGCCGCTCAAGGCGAGCAGACTCAGTTCGTATCACTGCAGCGGCCCGTTTCGGGTCCACGTTGCCATCGTCGATCGCGTCGGCGTAGCCACGAATCGAGGTGAGCGGCGTTCGCAGATCGTGGCTGACGGACAGCAGGAACTGTTGCTCGAGACCGCGAGAACGTTCGAGGGCCGCGGCCATGCCATTCACGTTGCGCGCAAGCTCTGCCAGCTCGTCGTGCTGAGATGACGCAGGTTCGGTAAGGCGAGTCCCCAGGTGGCCGGCCGCGATCTGTTGCGTCGCCGCCGAGGCCTCCCGAATGGGTTTGCTGAGCCGTCGGCCCAGTATGTAGGCCGCTCCGAGAGCGAGCAGAATCGTGGCGCCGGAGGCCCACACGAAGAGCCGGAACGACGGCCCCAAACCAGCATCGATGCGTCGTGTCACGACCACGATGTACTGCCGGCCAGCGGGGCCGGAGGCGGGCGCAGCGGCGTACGCCAGCCTGCCCCGGTTGTCGGCGGTGGACTGGCCCGTCGCGAGAACATCGAGCTGGATGTCGTCGATGCTCAGCGAGCTGGGCAGGTCGCCTTGGGTCTGGCCGTTGCGTTGCACGATCAGGACGGATACATCGTCGAGATCGACCACCTTGCGAACCGTCGCCAGTAGTCGTAGTCGGTTCTTCAACTGCCGGGCCTGCTCGACCGCCGATAGCGACTCGTCGATGTCCAGCACCGCGCCGATGTTCTCCGCCATTTGCTCGGCTTCTGTGCGCAGCTCGTTCACCGTGGTGGTGCGGGCGCGTGCCGCCGAGAGCAGCAGTGTGCCCGCGCCCGCAAGCAGCAGGGTGGCAATGACGACACTGACGATCACGGTTGCGAGGCGTCGGGTCATCGACATCGATCTTTGCTGGAAGGTGTGAGCATTGTGTTAGCCCAGCCGATACCCGATGCCCCACACCGTCGCCAGTGGTAGGTCGTCGCCCAGCTTCTTGCGCAGTTGACGGACATGCACATCCACCGTGCGGTCATCGCCAATCCAATCGACACCCCACACGTTGTCCAGCAGTTGTTGTCGCGACAGCGCAATGCCCTGGTTCCGGGCCAGATGCGCGATGAGGTCGAACTCGCGGGTGGCCAGCGCGACTGCCTCGCCTTTGCACCTGGCCTCACGGCGGGTGTTGTCCACCTGAAAGTCGTCGCCGATGTGAATGACGTCGTGGTCGTCGCGGGCATCCGGTTGACCGCGTCGCAGAATCGCCTTCACTCGAGCGACGATCTCTCGTGGGCTGAACGGCTTGGTGACGTAGTCGTCGGCTCCCAACTCAAGGCCCAGAATTCGGTCGATCTCGCCGTCGCGGGCGGTGAGGAAAAGCACCGGCACGTTGCTCTTCGCGCGGACTCGCCGGCACACCTCAAATCCATCGATATCGGGAAGCCCGATGTCCAGCAGCACCAGCGCCGGGCGGTGCTGCTCGATTAACTCGAGTCCGCGTTCGCCGGCGGACGCCTGCAGCACCCTGAAGCCCGCGTCACGCAAGTACAGATCCAGCAGATCGGCAATGTTGGCGTCATCCTCAACAACAACGAGAGTGCGTTCCGTTTCGGCCATCGGCTCATGCTGCCACGCTGCTACCGTGCCCGGCGGGCACCGTGGGGTGCCCGCCGTCTTCGAAGGAGCGCAACGATGAGCAAAGTCGCAGTGTGGGTCCGCCTCCCGCTCAAGCCGGGCGTGCGCGCCGAGGCCGCCACCGCCTTTCAGGTCGCGGTCGACAACGTCCAGTCGGAGGACGGCACGCTGATCTACATCCTCCACGAGCAAGAGGCCGAACCAGATGCCTTGTTCGTGTACGAGCTGTACACCGGCCAAGATGCGCTCACTGCCCACTCAACTGCCGATTGGTTCAAGTCGTTCGGGCCGACGCTGGCGCCCTTCATGGCTGGTCGTCCGGAGATCCACGTCATGGCCCCACTCACGGGCAAGGGCCTCTGAGGCATCGACTCGGTCGCTGATGGCCACGTACCTTGACAGCATCATCGCCCGCCACCGGCGCGCCGCGGCGCTGGATACCCGTCCGCTTGCGGCCTTGGTGCAGCAGGCGATGGCGATGGAGCCGATCAGGGGCTTTCGCGCCGCGCTCGCCGACGTACCGCAGCTCGCGGTCATCGGCGAGGTCAAGCGTCGCTCGCCGTCCAAGGGCGATCTCAACGCCGACCTCGACCCGGCTGCGTTGGCTGCCGACTACCAGCGCGGTGGCGCGTCGTGCTTGTCGGTGTTGACCGACACGGAGTTCTTCGGCGGCTCCGTGGCCGATCTGCAGGCAGCGCGAGCGGCGTGTTCACTGCCCGTACTGCGCAAGGACTTCACGGTGAGCGAGCATGATGTCGTCGATGCTCGGCTGATGGGCGCGGACTGTGTGTTGCTGATTGCAGCGGCGCTCGCACCTCGCGAGCTGATTGCGCTGTACCAGTTGGCTGTCGAAGTTGGCCTCGATGTGCTCGTCGAGATCCACGATGAGGCCGAGCTCGAGGTTGCACTTGCCGCCGGGTCCAACCTTGTCGGTGTCAACCAGCGCGACCTGGTGACGTTCCAGGTGGACCACGAGCGTGCCCTGCGCATGGCTGGGGTAATGCCGCCGGGAGTGGTTCGGGTGGCGGAGAGTGGTGTTCGCGGCCCTACGGACGCTGCCGCGCTGTATGCCGCCGGCTACCACGCAGTGCTGGTGGGGGAAACCCTGGTGACCAGCGGCGACCCTGTGGCTGCGCTTCGCAGCCTGATCGCCGGATAACGCGTCGCGCAGCCTGCGAGCGAAATGGATACCGCTCCGAGAACGTCCGTGGGGGTACCGTGAAGGTGCATGTTCGTGAAGATTTGCGGTATCACCAATGAGGACGACGCCCTCTTCGCCGTCGCGATGGGCGCCGACGCGGTCGGCTTCATTTTTGCCCCGTCGCCACGGCAGGTCGCGGCGCAGCAGGTGTACGACATCACTCGCCGCTTGCCACCGGAAATTCTGACCGTCGGCGTGTTCCGCGACGAGCACCCGTCTCGTGTGATCGACACCGTCAATCGCGCTGGCCTGAAGGCCGCACAGCTCCACGGCCACGAAACGCCGGGCATGGTGGCAGACGTCGCCGCCAGTATTCGGTGGGTCATCAAGGTAGTGGTGGCAGGCTCGCCCGATGCCCGCCGGGCCAACGAGTTCGGTACCGATCTCATCATGGTCGAAGGGCCCAAACCAGGCTCGGGGCAAGTCTTCGATTGGACGCTTGTCGACGAAGTGGCCCAGGGCCCGCGCATCATCCTCGCTGGCGGGCTGGATCCAGACAATGTTGCAGAAGCAGTTCGCATCACTCGCCCATGGGGTGTAGACGTTGCGTCGGGCGTAGAGAAGTCGCCCGGCAAGAAAGATGCGCTCAAGGTCAAGGCGTTCATTGAACGGGCTCGTGCTGCCGCCCCGGCGCAGCACCTTGGCCCCGACGAAATGCCCTACGACTGGGCCGACGACGACTTTTAGTTTTCCGCAGTCTGTTCCCCCCCACCGTTAGTTCCACAACAGGAGTTCAGCAATGTCACTGATGGCCCCGCCGTCGGAAACCGGACGCTTTGGCGAATTCGGTGGTCGTTTCGTTCCCGAAACACTGGTTCCTGCGTGTCAGGAGCTGGAAGCAGCGTTCATCGATGCCTGGTCCGACCCGGTGTTCCGCGCCGATCTCGACCACCTGCTGCGCACGTATGCGGGCCGCCCGTCGATTATCACCGAGTGCAAGAACCTCAGCGAGCAGCTGGGCATTCGGCTGGCGTTGAAGCGCGAGGACCTGAATCACACTGGCTCGCACAAGATCAACAACGTGCTCGGCCAAGCACTGCTTGCCATGCGGATGGGCAAGAAGCGTCTGGTCGCCGAGACCGGCGCAGGCCAGCACGGTGTGGCCAGCGCCACCGCGGCGGCGCTGATGGGCATGGAGTGCAAGGTTTACATGGGCGCTGTGGATGTAGAGCGCCAAGCGCTCAACGTGTTCCGCATGAAGCTGCTGGGCAGCGAGGTGGAGGCCGTCCACAGCGGTAGCCGCACCTTGAAAGACGCCGTCAACGAGGCCATGCGCGACTGGGTCGCCAGCGTCGAGTCCAGCCACTACTGCCTGGGTTCCGTGATGGGCCCGCACCCGTACCCGTGGATGGTGCGCGAGTTCCACCGCGTGATCGGTAGTGAGGCTCGCGAGCAGAGCATCGAGATTTGGGGCGACGTGCCCGACGTGGCGGTTGCGTGCGTAGGCGGCGGCAGCAATGCAATGGGTTTGTTCAGCGGCTTTGTCGACGACCGCACTCGGCTGGTGGGCGTGGAGCCCGCCGGGGGAGCAGCGGTGGCCCGTGCTCAGCCCGGGGTGGTGCACGGTATGCGCAGCTACCTGATGCAAGACGAATACGGCCAGGTGCAGGAAGCGCACAGCATCTCGGCCGGCCTCGACTACCCCGGTGTAGGGCCCGAGCATTCGTACCTCGCGTCCATCGGTCGCGCCGAGTATCCGAACGTGACCGATGCGGAAGTGATTGCGGCCTTCCAGCTCATGGCCAAATCAGAAGGCATCATTCCTGCACTCGAATGCGCGCACGCAATGGCCTGGATTGTGCGAGCAGCGCCCGAGATGCAGGGGCAGACGGTATTGATGAACTTGTCCGGTCGTGGCGACAAAGACGTTGCGCAGATGATGGATGTGCTCGGCCAGGACGTGACGGGATGAGCGAAGTCGCTGCGCACTGCGGCGTGATGGAAACCGAGTTCCGTGAGAAGCGCGCCGCTGGTCGAAAGCTGTTGGTGCCCTACATCACCGGCGGTTACCCCGGCTGGCAGGACGCTGTTCGCGCCGCCGCTGCCGCCGGGGCCGATGCCATCGAGATCGGTATCCCGTTCAGCGACCCGGTGATGGATGGCCCGATCATTCAGCAGGCGTCGCAGGCGGCCCTCGAGGGCGGCGCCACGCCGGTCTCTATCCTGCAGGAGGTACGCAGTCTCGACGTATCGATTCCGCTGGCAGTAATGACGTATTACAACACGGTGCATCATGCTGGCCACGAGCGGTTCGCCGCGCAACTGGCCGCGGCGGGCGTCGTCGCGGCCATCGTCCCCGATCTGCCATTGGAGGAATCCGGACCGTGGTGTGCCGCTGCCGATGCTGCCGGTATCGAAACCGTGATGTTGGCTGCGCCGACCGCACCCGATGATCGGTTGCCGCGTGTTGCCGCCCGTGCTCGCGGATTCGTCTACTCGGTTGGATTGTTGGGCGTGACAGGCGAGCGGGCCGCGTTGGCCACTACGGCTGCGGCCCTTGCTCGCCGGCTGAAGGCCGTCACCGACGTACCCGTGTTGATTGGGGTCGGCGTGTCAAATGCGGCGCAGGCACGCGAGGCGTGCGATGTCGCTGACGGCGTGGTGATGGGCGCCTCGGTGGTGCGCCGGCTGATCGAAGGCGGCGCCGACGCCGTCGGCGATTTCGTCGGTGACGTACGTCACGCTATTCAGCACTAAATCTCCCATCCGGCGTTGCTGCGGCTCCGAACCTGTGCTGCGTCCTGCCCCCGCAGGCCATCCCAGGAGGAGACACTGATGAAGAATCGTTCCGTAATCGCCGTTGCCATGGCAGCGTCGATGTTGTTTGTTGCATGCAGCGATGACAAGGACACCACTTCCACGACCGCTGCTGCGGTAGCCGACAGCGCCGCCCCGGCCGAAGTTGGCGACATCGTTGCCGTTGCAAGTGCCAACCCGGATTTCTCGACGCTGGTCGCCGCTGTTGCGGCAGCCGGTCTTGTCGAGACGCTGCAGGGCCCCGGGCCGTTCACGGTCTTCGCCCCGACCAACGATGCGTTCGCAGCATTGCCCGCCGGCCTGGTTGACAAGCTGCTGCTGCCGGAGAACAAGGCTGTGCTCGCACAGATCCTGACCTACCACGTCGTTGCGGGCAAGGTCATGGCCGCTGACGTCACCGCTGGCGACGTCGCCAGCGTTGAAGGCTCCAACATCGCCGTCACCACTGACGGTGGCGTCAAGCTCAACGGTTCAGCGAATGTGATCATCACTGATGTGGCTGCCTCCAACGGCGTCATTCACGCCATTGATGCAGTCATCTTGCCCCCGGGCCTGGATATCTCAGCACTCTGACCCCGACGGCCGTCTGGCCATCACAGAAGTACACGCGACCACCTCAACAAGGTTGTGGAGTCGAGAGGGCCCTTCGGGGCCCTCTTGCGCGTCACAATGGAAGCCATGACATCAGTTGGGTGTGAGCTGTGTGCCGCTGACCATGTGACCGAGTGGTTCTACGAGGACGATGAGTGTTGGATCGCCGAGTGCGAGGCCTGCTACGTCCCGATGGTGGTTTGGAAACGACACGACCCGAATCCCACTGAGGAGATTCGGGTCGTTTTGTACGCTCGTTTGAGCGAGGTTGTCGCTGCGCACTACGGGTTCGAACATTGGGTGGACGACAACATGCGCTCAATACCGACGCACTATCACGCCCACGCTCGACCCCGTGGCGGGTTTTCAGGCCACGGACTTCGCCGTGGATGACATCACTTGATGCCGCCGATGACCTTCCACATGTCAAGTTCCGCCTTTCTCCTGAGTAGGTGTTCAACGATCATGAACGTCTTTGAAGGAAACCTTCAAGGCACATCACGCTGCGTCACTTTATCACGACGGGTAGGGAGTCTTGCAAGTGTCTTGACGAAGTATTTTGACGAACTTGACCTGATCGTTGCCCGCTCAGAGCCTGACTAGGCTGCGGCGATGCCCTTTGAAGGACCGTTTCCGTCGCCCGAGTCGATCCTGCCGCACCGGTCGCCCTTCCTGTTCGTCAACGAGATCACCGCACTAGAGCCCGGCCTGAGCGGCGCCGGTGTGTGGCACCTCACTGGCGAGGAGTGGTTCTTCGGCGGTCACTTTCCGGGGCGGCCGACGCTGCCCGGAGTGCTCATGTGCGAGGCAATTGCGCAGATGGGTGCCATCGCCGTGCTCACCGACGAACGGTTCACCGGCAAACTGCCGCTGTTCGGCGGGCTCGACTCGGCACGCTTTCGGCGCCAGGTCGGCCCTGGCGACACGCTGGAACTCGAGGTCGAACTGGGCCGCATGTCGGCGCGCGCCGGTAAAGGTGTTGGGCGTGCGCTGCTGGCGGGCAAGGTGGCGTGCGAATGTGAGTTGATGTTCGTTCTCGTCGACGCCTGACGTCAACGTCGCGTCAACGTCGCGGCGCTGGCGTCGGCTCTGGCCGGTGCGGCTGCTCGTCCGCAACCCATGCTCTTGAGAGGTGTGGGGCCGCGGCTGTTGACGGGTCTGGTCGGGCGGGCCCTGGACCTGGAGTACTTGTTCTGGCTCAGCGACAACTATTGCTCCGCTCGGTGCAGGAAAAGTTGTCGCTGATCGAAAGTCAACTAGTGCCGTTCCTCCCGCCAACGAGCCGAACCCGGCCGCCGACATGCACCGACCCACTTCAAAAGCATGGGTTTGGGGTGTGGGGTGTGGATTGGACGCGTCCGAGAGCAGCTGCCCAATGTCGTCGCCGACTAAGGGGCGGGGGCGATGATGATGGTGCCGTTGTGGCCACCGAAACCGAGGCTGTTCGACATCGTCGGGCCCGGGGTCCAGGGCCGAGCA
>JAYVVY010000271.1:0-11724 GCA_043786575.1 Ilumatobacteraceae bacterium | reverse complement strand
GATTCCCACCCGCTCACGGGCCTCGGCCCGAGCCCGATCCGGGTCGGTCTCGGAAATGATGTTCTTCAGCACGATCAACTCCTGATCGTCCCGCAGCTGTGCCCTTACGTCAGCGGTGTGAGCAGGCGGAACGTTGATCGTCATGATCCCGTCCACGCGGTCCTTCACCGCTTGGATGATGCGAGGCCCGTGGGCCGCAAAGTACAGAAGTGCTGGACGAGATGGAGGCGACGAATCAACTTCCGTCGACCGGTACTGGTCGAGATACGACGAGGCCTTCGTCAGCGGCTTCTCCCAGGCGCCACCGAGTTGTTCCACGAGCCATTGCACCGAGACGCCCAGCGACAGTGAGAACCGGCCACCGGAGAACTCGGCGAGCGTGTGCGCCGCCATCGCCGCGGTCGATGCTGGACGCGCGTACACCGACGCGATCGCCGTGCCCACCTTCAGCGTGGACGTCGAGGCCAGCAACCAGCCAGCGGTCGACATCACCTCTCGACCGAAGATCTCCGGGAACCACAACGACTCGTAGCCGAGCTCCTCGACTCGACGCGCGAACGCAGTGAGCTCCACACCATTCGTGCCCTCAAGCAGCATTACCCCTGTACCCACGAGCGACCCCTCCCACGCGATCCAATACGGACCTCCGGCAACCGTGAAATATAGAACATACGAACAACCCCTCTCCCGCTGGCCCCGTCCAAGAACGAGCACCAAGCAGACGGTCAGCACAGCACACCCGACCCCTGCCGCATATGTGCCGGTAGGTGACAGGGCAAACGTTCCCCTGACAGAGCACTAGTTCTCGGGCGGAAGCTGCAGCACGCGTTCGACACGCGGGTCGTCGAGGCCGAGGTATTCGGCGAGCACGCCGACGACGCGCTGGCGATCGAGTGTGCCTGCCTCGGCCATCTCCTCCAGATCCGCCCAATCCTTGGTGCGGTTGAAGAAGGCCTTGAAGACCGCGAGATCGGTGCAGGCGAGGAACGGAATGTCGCGACCGTGAAAGCGCTCGCGACGCGAGCGCATCGCGACGTCATTGTGGAACGCGGTCGTGTTGAGAAACACATCGAGCGGTGTGGTGCCCCACCACAAGCGCACCTGCCCATCGCTGACGAGGAGTACGCGATCTGCATCGGAGTGAACCACCCCCTCCGGCAACGCATCGAGCACGTCGTCAACCCGTTCGACTGCTACGAAAACATTGACATCGATGTCGATGGTGCCGCGGGCGCGTTGCGTGCACCACGCAAGCGCCAGTGCCCCACCGAACGCGTGTGGCAGCCGAACCTTCGTCAACGCGTCGTGGAGCGCGACGATTTTGTCGGCCAGCGTGATCATGCGTACCCAAAGACGGGGCAGCGCAGCGTGGTCGAGTGGCGGGCGGGAAAGTGCTCGGCGAGCTCGAGCACGTCGAACAACTCCTGCCCACGCGCGTCGATATCGATCGGAACGCGCACCAGGGAGGCCTCCAATTCGAGGCCACCCGCGCGGAGTACGCGACCGAGCGTGTCCGTGGAAGGCGCGACCCGTCCCGACTCGTACGCAGCCAGGGTTGCGTGTGAGGTCGCAGCTCGCCGACCAAGTGCTCGAAGGGTCCATGAGCCGCGAGCCCTGCTCCCGCGAAGTACTACGTCAACGTCCACAACAGTATGGTATCGAATCCGATACCAGTTGTCGAGATCAGAATGCCCACTGCTTCGTGGCACGATGAGGGGGTGAGCTTTCCGACGACTGACGACCTCTGCACACTGGCCAACGACGCGCTGCAGGCCTGCGGCGCACAGCCGATGGGCGCCGGCCCGCACGGCGCCCGTACGCCCATCACCGGCGCCACGCTCGGCTTCCTCGCCGCTACCGACGACGTCGACACGATGGTCACCAAGTCGGCAGAAGCATTCGCCGCCTGGCGTACTGCGCCCGGGCCACTGCGTGGCGAGTTGGTTCGTCGCCTCGGTGAGCAGCTGCGCCTGCACAAGGCCGACCTCGCCCGCATCGTGACGCTGGAGGCCGGAAAGATCGAGAGCGAAGCCCTCGGCGAGGTGCAGGAAATGATCGACATCTGCGACTTCGCCGTGGGGCTCAGCCGTCAATTGCACGGCCTCACCATCGCCAGCGAACGCCCCGGCCACCGGCTGATGGAGCAGTGGCATCCGCTGGGCCCCGTCGCCGTCATCACCGCCTTCAACTTCCCTGTCGCGGTGTGGAGCTGGAACGCCGCCCTCGCGCTGGTCTGCGGCAACCCCGTCATCTGGAAGCCCAGCGAGCTGACTCCGTTGACGGCGATGGCCACGCACGCCCTGTTCGAGCGTGCCACCGCGGGCATGGACGTACCCGCCAACTTGAACCAGGTGCTGCTAGGTGATGGTGTCGCCGGCGCAGAGCTGGTGGCGCACGAAGGCGTGCCGATTGTCAGCGCCACCGGCAGCACTGCGATGGGCCGCAAGGTGGCACCCGTGGTCGCCGGCCGCTTCGGCCGCAGCATCCTGGAGCTCGGTGGTAACAACGCAGCGATCATCGCCCCCAGCGCCGACATGGAACTGGTGGTGCGCGGCGTCACGTTCTCCGCCGCAGGTACGGCCGGCCAGCGGTGCACCAGCCTGCGCCGTCTCATCGTTCACCATTCGCGTCTCGACGAGGTGACCAGCCGACTGTCAACCGCGTTCGGCAGTCTCCCGGTCGGCAACCCGTACGACGCCGGCACCCTGGTCGGGCCGCTGGTCAACCTGACGGCGTTCGACCGCATGGAGGCCGCCCTCGCAACTGCGCAGGCCGACGGTGGCAGCGTGTTGGTGGGCGGCGAACGCCACCTTGCCGACGAAGCACCCGCGGCCGCCTACGTGCGCCCGGCAATCGCGGTGATGCCCGGCCAGACCGAGATCGTGGCGACCGAAACGTTCGCCCCGATTCTCTACGTGATGACCTACGACACCTTCGAGGAAGCAGTACACCTGCAGAACGATGTACCACAGGGTTTGGCCAGCAGCATCTTCACCACCGACGTCCGCGAGGCCGAGCAGTTCTGCAGCGCCGCGGGCAGCGACTGCGGTATCGCCAACGTCAACATCGGCCCCAGTGGCGCCGAGATCGGCGGCGCGTTTGGCGGCGAGAAGACGACGGGCGGCGGTCGCGAGAGCGGCAGCGACTCGTGGAAGGGCTACATGCGCAGGGCCACCAACACCGTCAACTACAGCAACGAGCTGCCCCTGGCCCAAGGCGTCCAGTTCGGCTGACGCCGGAAGCCCGAATCTCAGCGAATTCGGCGCAGGACTCGCAGGCTTCCGGTTGCGCTGACTTCCTCGAACAGTCCGCTCTCCACGGCAGGGCGAAAGATGCGTTCGTACGGCGGGCGGCCGCCGTCGGCGGGGTTGGGGAAGACGTCGTGGATCACCAGCGTGCCACCGATTGCGACGTGCGGTGTCCAGCCCTCGTAGTCCAGTCGTGCCGGCTCGTCGCCGTGGCCACCGTCGATGAAGAGGAACGCAAGCGGCGACGCCCAGTGAGCTGCAACCGCCGGCGATTGGCCGACAACGGCGAACACCACATCCTCCAACCCGGCCTCATGGATGGTGTCGCGAAACGTGGGCAGCGTGTCCATCTTGCCCGTTCGCGGGTCGACCACTGACGTGTCGTGATGCTCCCAGCCGGCCTGGTTCTCCTCGCTGCCACGATGGTGATCGACTGCGAACACGACGGTGCCTGAGGCACGCGCGGCGCCACCCAACCACACCGTCGAGCGACCGCAGTACGAGCCGACTTCGAGGAACGCGAGGCCAGGCACATCTGCGCCGGCAGCAACTGCGGCCGCAAACAACGCATCGCCTTCATCGGGTGGCATGAAGCCCTTCGCTGCCAGCGCGTGCGCACGCAGTTCGGGGGCGAGGCTCACCATTGATCCCAGTGGATGATGCTGTCGGCGGGCGGCCGGGCGGCAGGCTTGAAGTCGGTACCAGCGGTGAAGGCCAGCGGGCTGAGACACACTTGCTGCACGCTGTCGAACGGAATGCCCAAGACCTCGGCAACCTGCTGCTCCATCATCAGGTGGATTGTCGTCCAGCAGGTTCCCAACCCGCGGGCTCGAGCGGCAAGCATGAAGCTCCACATGGCGGGCAGGGCGTTGCCGAGAAGCGACGACGCCATCATCGCCGGCAGCCCATCGACGCGACCGCCGGTGCACGCAATCACGAGAGCTGGTGCGTCGCCCATTCGCTCACCGAGGAAATCAGCGGAGGTCGCGCTGCGTTGCTGCTGCGCGTTTTCATCGGCGGCGCCCTTGTCGATGGAGCCGATGTAGACACCGTCCATCTGGCTGTAGATGGCGTAGCACTGCCGATAGATCTCGCCGATCGCAGCCCGCTTGGCGGCGTCGCGAACGACCACGAATTGCATCGTCATGTTGTTCGAGCCACTGGGTGATTGCATCGCAAGGCCGACACACTCGCGAATCAGTTCGTCGGGCACCGGCCGCTCAAAGTCC
This sequence comes from Ilumatobacteraceae bacterium, assembly GCA_043786575.1. Taxonomy (GTDB): domain Bacteria; phylum Actinomycetota; class Acidimicrobiia; order Acidimicrobiales; family Ilumatobacteraceae; genus UBA668. The sequence continues at coordinate 7,247 of JAYVVY010000271.1, read as the reverse complement.
AGCCGCTTGCGCACTGCGCGGGTGGTGGACAGCAACTCGTCAGGGGTGAGCGGGAGAAGGGTCATGTGGGCACCATAATCGCAAGCATGAATTCGGACGTAGGGCGGGGGCGGGCACAGGCAATTCTTCGCGCACATTGGCCGATGCTCGTGCTCAGCGCGGTGGTCGCGTGGGCGGCCATTGGGCTGCACCGAACGGGCCACACGTGGGGCGACGATTTCACGCTGTACCTGCGCCAAGCTCGCAGTCTGATCGACGGCAATGTCGGCCAGGTGATTGCCGACAATCACTTCAACGTCACCAACGCGGCCAAGCCGGGCTTCAGCCCGTACGTGTACCCGTGGGGTTTTCCCATCCTGCTCGCGCCGTTCTACCGACTCTTCGGGCTGGACTACGCCACGCTCAAACTGGTCGAGGTGGCCAGCCTGATCGCCTTCCTGTGGGGCTTCCATGCACTCGTGCGCCGACGGATGACACGCTGGCTGGCGTTCGCCACAGCCGCCGCAGTCGGTACGACGATGGCGTACCTCATCCACACCGACAAGGTGGTCAGCGAGTTTCCGTACATGGCCGCGGTGGTGCTGACGCTGTGGTGGCTGGATCGACTACGCCGCGCCCACCAACCACTGGACCTCGCCACCCGTGGGCAACTGGTGACCCTTGGCCTGCTTTCGATGGCTGTCTTCAACGTGCGCCGCGAGGGTCTTGCCATTGTCGCCGCGATCGCCGTCGCGCAACTGCTGGACCTGCGGGGTCGGTGGCGCACAGCCGATCGCACCCAGGTGGCTACTCCGTACGTGACGTTCCTGGGCAGTGTCGTCCTGCTCCAATTGATGCTGCCCAGCGCACTGGCGCCGGAGTACGAAGGGTCCGGCCTGCACCAGACATGGTCGAAGTTGCAGGGCCCGTTCCGCACCGCGTTTGCCGACCAACTCGGCTTCCCCGGCCTTGCCGGCTTGAGGCTGTTGCTCGTGTTTCTGGTGGTGGTCGCAGGAGTGATCGTCCGGCTGTGGAAGTCGCCATCGATAGACGCTCCACTCGCCACCTTTGCCATCGGTTCGATGGTCATCGTTGGGATGATCCCCGCAGTCGCCGACCGCTACCTGCTGGCCATCACCCCTTTTGCGGTCTACTTCGCCGCCCAGGCGGTCGCCGCCTTTCCGGTGCCCCGCAGCCTCGCCCATCGCAACGTCTCCAATCGAAACGTCAGTGGGCGTCACGCGGCAGCATGGCTGGCGACGCTGCTGCTGGCCGCCGTCACCCTCTGGCACGTCAGCGACATTCCATCAGCCGTCAGCGACTCGCAGAAGTTCAATGACGCCGGCAAGGTGGTCGACGGTCCGGAGGCCCCCTACGCGCAGGCTGCATTTGGCGCCATCCGCACCTTCACGCGGCAGGACGATGTGGTTGCCTTCTTCAAGGTTCGGGCGCTCACCTTTTACACCGACCGTCGGGGCGTGCAGTCCGACGTGTTGGAGATTGTGCGCCAGCGCGCCGACTACTTCATGATGCGACGAGGCAGTGCCTTCAGCCAGCCGTTGGTCGACGCCACCGAAGCTGCCGACATGGGTTGGGAAGCGGCCTGGAGCGACAGCGATTGGGTGCTCTGGCGACTCCCTGTGTACGAACACGGCTGACGGCTGCCAGACTCGTCCGCAATGACAGCGCTGGACGAACTTGTGAATCTGCTCGATCTGGAAGCGATCGAGGTGAACCTGTTTCGCGGCGTCTCGCCCGACGAGAACCGGCAGCGAGTCTTTGGCGGCCAGGTGGCTGGCCAGGCCCTGGTAGCCGCGACACGCACTGTGCAGCCGGACCGGCATGTGCACTCGCTCCATGCTTATTTTCTGCGGCCGGGCGACCCCAACGTGCCGATCCTCTATGAGGTGGACCGCATTCGCGATGGCCGCAGCTTCACCACGCGCCGCGTCGTCGCCATCCAGCACGGCAAGGCAATCTTCAACCTGCAGACCAGCTTCCACGTCGCCGAATCGGGCCTCGACTTTCAGGTGACGATGCCCTTGAATGTGCCCGCCGCAGAGACGCTGCCGGACTTCAAAACTCGAATGGCACCGTTCAAGGATCGGATGGGCGAAATGTACGACCGCCCACGCCCCATCGACCTGCGCCACGTTGGTACCGACCCGTTCAGTCGCAACGGACAGTCGGCCCTGGATCAGCAGGTGTGGCTACGCGCCGACGGCACATTGCCCGACGACCCCACACTGCACGCCTGCATCGTCACGTACGCCAGCGATATGACGCTGCTCGATACGACGCTCTTGCCGTTTGGCCTGTCGTGGGAAACGCCGGGTATGCAGATGGCCAGTCTCGACCACGCGATGTGGTTCCACCGGCCGTTCCGCGCCGACGATTGGTTGCTCTACGACCAGCGCCCCATCTCCACCAGCAGTGCCCGCGGCCTCGCCGGCGGCAACATCTTCACGGCCGACGGCGCCCTGGCCATCACCGTCGTGCAGGAAGGCCTTGTGCGGGTGCCGCAGGCGTGAGCATTCGAACCACGAGGCGCACATTCGCCACCGCGCTCGGCGTCACCTTGCTGCTGGTGGCATGCGGGGCCGATGGGCACAACGCCCTGCCGGTTGCAGGCGCGCCGTCGGTCACGTTCGCCACCACACCGGCGCCGGTCGCGCCCGCAGACACGGAGGACGCGACGGCGACATCCCCGGTACCGGCGCTCACTGCTGAGCAGGTGGCCTTTGCACCGTTCGTCAGCGATCTCGCCAGTCCTGTCGACCTCGCCTGGCGCGCGGGGGACGACAACCTCTACGTCGTGCTGCAGGGCGGATCGATTGTGCCGTTGCGCGACGGCGTCGCCGGCGCTCCCGTGCTCGACATCAGCGGCTCCATCACCAGCGGCGGCGAGCAGGGTCTGCTCGGTCTGGCGTTTCACCCCACCAAACCGTTGGCCTACGTCAACTACACGAATGGCGATGGTGACACCGTCATTGCCGAGTACGCGGTTGCCAGCGACGGCACGTTCGACCCGGCGAGCGCCCGCGAGCTGCTGACCATCGATCAGCCATATCGCAACCACAACGGCGGCAACGTCCAGTTCGGTCCCGACGGTCTCCTCTACATCGGCATGGGCGACGGCGGCTCCGCGAACGACCCCGAACGACGGGCACTCAACGTCAGCGTTCTACTGGGCAAGATCCTGCGCATCGACCCGACGCCTGACGGCGATCAGCCCTACACCATTCCCGCCGACAACCCGTTCGTCGGCGTCGATGGTGCGCGGCCGGAGGTCTGGTCGGTGGGCGTACGGAACCCGTGGCGCTTCACCTTCGACTCGGCCACCGGCGATCTGTGGATTGGCGACGTCGGCCAGGGCGAGTGGGAAGAGATCGACCTGGCACGAGCAGTCGACGGTGGCGGCCGCGGGCTGAACTTCGGGTGGAGTGCATTTGAAGGAACACACCGGTTCAACAGCGACCAGGCGGAGGACGGCGTCACCATGCCGATCTTCGAGTACCAGCACGGCGAGGCTGGCTGTTCGGTCAGCGGTGGCGACGTCTATCACGGCGGCGACGTGCCCTCGTTGGTTGGCTGGTACGTGTTCAGCGACTACTGCAGCGGCATCGTGACCGCGCTCCAACAGACCGACGGTGCGCTCACCGGCCGGGTAGTGCTGGGCACCGTCAGCGGTGTCAGCGCCATTCGCACGGGCCCCGACGGCCAGCTCTACGTGCTCTCGCTGAACGACAACGCCATCTACCGAATCACGGCGGCGTAGCTGCAGAGCGATGTCGGCGCTACGACACTCGTTCGAACTGGACGGTTCGCTTGTCGACGTCGGCGGCAACCAGCTTGACTCGCAGCTTGTCGCCGGGTTCAACTCCGTGCGCCTTCACTTTGGTCACCACGGCCATGTCGAGTAGCTGAATGCGAGTGCCGTCGTCGTCATCGTCGACCACGACTGCATCGAACGACTCACCCTCTTGACCATGCAGAATGACTGCTTCGGCAAGGTCGAGTACGGCCCGGTCGATGCGGCTGCCGGTAGCGTCGGCGCGGTCCATGGGCTCGGGCAGCAGCGGCAGGGCGGCCGCAACGTCGTCGGGCACGGGCTTGCCGTTGGCAACGGCCAACGCAACCTGCACCACGTAGCGGTCGGCCAGCCGGCGCAGAGGAGCGGTCGCATGCGCGTATGTGGCTGCCATTGCCGAGTGCCACGGGGTGACGCCCGGGATGAACTGCTGATAGTCCGCGCCGCCGCCGGCGCGGCGCGCTGCCAGCATGAACGAGGCGTGCTTGGGGTCGTTGCCCTCGAGTGTTCGCGAGAACTCCGCCAGCGACGCCTCGGCCGCCCAGGTCATACCCAGCCCGCGGGCCGTGTGGCGCAAGCGCTTCACCGCTCGCTCGTCGGGCTCGGGCATTACACGAAACAGGCCGGTGCCTGCATGAAGCATTGCCTGCGCGACCGCGAGGTTGCACGCCAATGACATCGCCGCGTTCTGATCCTCGGAGGCCAACCGCGGCTGGAACACCAACCGATACTGACCGTCGCCGATTTGTTCAACCTGCTGCTCGGGTGGCTCGATGGTGCCCGCACCGCGAGCTGCGGCAGCAGCCTGCACGCGGCGCGCGAACTCGTCGAAATCGGGTGGCAGCTGGGCGGCGGTGACAGTGTCGTACGCCAGCTTGACGCGGCTGCGAATGACTGCTCGCTCGGCACCGTCGAGCACGGCGGCACCGTCGGCACCAACCCGCACATGGAAGACCACGGCGGGCCGCGGGCCATCGGGTAACAAACTGGCCGCACCCTCCGCCAGCACTGGTGGATACAGCCCTGCTTTGCCGTCGGGCAGATACAGCGTGGTACCCCGCTTCCACGCCTCGGTATCGAGGGCATCGCCCGCCTTCACGAACCACGCGACGTCGGCGATGGCGTAGTGCAGGATCAGGTCGTCGCCAGCGCGCTCGATGCTGAACGCCTGGTCGAGATCGGTGCTGGTGGCCGGGTCGAGCGTGACGAAGGCCCAATCCGTCCGGTCGAGGTGCTCCGTGGGAGCTCGGGTAGCCGCCACCTGCGCTGCGGCAAGCACCTCCGCCGGAAAGCCGTGCGGCACCGAGTACTGCAAGCGAATGGCCGCCAGCCCTGCATCAAGAAGATGTCCCTTGTCGATCAGCGACCGCATTCCCGAACCTCATCTCGCCGTGAACCACGGACTGTACCTCCGCCCCACCACACACCTTCGGCGCTGAAGCGCGCCCCTGGCGCGCCTGAACGCCGAAGCTGTGGGTCGTCGGCGACGTGCGCGTCTAGCGGCGGGCGCCCATGAACATGCCCTTGAGGGCGTCGTAGTGCTCGATGCAATGACCGGCACCCATCACGACTGCTTCCAACGGCATGTTGGACATGCGCACAGGGACTTGCGTTTCCTTCTCGATGCGCTGCGCCAGACCTCGCAGCAAACCGCCGCCGCCGACCAGATACATACCGCGCACCAGGAAGTCTTGCGCCAGCTCGGGCGGCGCTTTCGCCAGGCAGCGCACGACCGAGGCGATGATGCTGCTGACCACATCGTCGATGGCGAACCGGATTTCCTCCGGCGTGAGAATCACCGTCTTGGGCAGACCGGTCATCAGGTCGCGACCGCGCACCTCGGCCTGGCTTTCGTCTTCCGTTTCGGAGGCGGAACCAATGGCCACCTTTACTTCTTCTGCGGTGCGCTCGCCGATCGCGATGCCGTGCTCGCGCCGAACATACGCCTGGATCGATGCGTCGATGTCGAAGCTGCCGACGCGCACGGCCTCCAGCGCCACGATGCCCCCGAGGCTGATGACCGCGGTCTCGCTGGTACCACCACCGATGTCGATGACCATGTTGCCGATGGGCTCGTCGATGGGGAGGTCGGCACCAATGGCCGCTGCCATGGGTTGCTCGATGAGCTGTGCATCGGCAGCGCCCGCGCGCCGAGCCGCGTCGGTGACCGCACGGCGCTCGACTTCGGTGATGGCCGACGGCACGCAGATGACCACCTTCGGCCGCGTGAAGCGACTGACGCCAACGCGCTGCAGCAGCAGGCGAATCATGCGTTCGGTGATCTCGAAGTCGGTGATGGCGCCGCCGCGCAGCGGACGCACGGCAACGATGTAGCCGGGGGTGCGGCCAATCATCTGCCATGCCTCGCGGCCCGTTGCCAGCACTTCACCCGTTTGACGGTTGAGTGCAATGACGGAGGGCTCGTTGAGCACGATGCCTTTGCCCTTCATGTACACCAGTGTGTTGGCCGTGCCCAGATCGATCGCGAGGTCGCGTGCCATTCGTCAGCCCTTTGGCTCTTCGTCGTCGCGTGGTTGGGGACGCACGCGGTCCATCACTTCACGGCGAGCTTCCGGTGAGAGTGCATCGATGTGCTTGCGAAAGCTGACCACACCCGGCTCTTGGCGCGACCCGCCCTTGGACAGCAACACGACAATGACGACCACGATGATGACGGCGACAGCGACGACGACGTAGATCACGAGGTGACCTCGCTGGGGGCAATGAGGTCGTGCGCGCCGGCGCCCCAATCGGCACCCTCGGACCACACTTCGTGCTTCCAAATCGGCGCGCTGGCCTTCAGCGCGTCGATAGCAAACCGCGCCGCTTCGAAGGCCTCAGGCCGGTGCGGCGAGCTGACCGCAGCAAGCACCGAGCTTTCCATCAACGCCAGGCGACCTGTGCGATGCAACAACGCGATGCGACCGGTGTGCGGCCACCGCTGGCGCATCTCGGCGACGATGGCTTCGAACGCCGGCACGACCTGTTCGTCGTACGCCTCGTAGGTGAGGTGACTGACGCCTTCGCGCAGCTGCCCCTGCTCGTCAACCGCATGGTCGCGAACGGTGCCGCTGAACAGCACCACTGCCCCACACTCTGGCCGCAGGCACCACTCGTAGACGGCGCCCACGGGCAACACCTGGTCGGTGAGACCCAACCATGAGTTGCCAGATACAGGAGAGCGCACAACCAGGCATGGTAGCCGTGATCGCGGTCGCCCCCACCGAGCACAGCGACGGCGCTGAACTGCGCCGTCACTCGACCAGAGCGCCGCGCGATCCCACTTGCCACACGATGGTCACTAACCTCACCAATTCGTGAGCCCGAGCGACTGGAACGATGACGAGCAGGATGTTCCTGCACCATTGCCGGCGCACGAACGCGCGTGGCGCCACCCCAGCGAAATCGGCGAACGGGCATGGGTGTACTCCGAGCCGCCGCTCACCATTGGGCGGGG
>JAYVVY010000270.1:0-8986 GCA_043786575.1 Ilumatobacteraceae bacterium | reverse complement strand
CTCGACGTGCTTGTTCACCACGACGTGTGTGGTGGCGAGTGCTGCGACCTGGGCGAGGTGTGTGACGACCAGCACTTGATGGCGTGCACCGAGCGCGGCCAGGTTTCGGCCAACGGCTACCGCGGCCGAACCACCGATACCGGCGTCGACTTCATCGAAGACCAGGGTGTCGGGGGCTTCCGTCAACACAAGCCGTAGCGCCAGCATCGTGCGGGCAAGCTCGCCGCCACTTGCAACGCGTGCTAGGGGCAACAGCGGCGACCCCGGGTTCGCGGACAGCAGAAAGGACACATCGTCACCTGGATCGTGGTCCCCCACGGTCACCGTGACTCCTGCGTGCGGCATCGCCAACTGACGTAGGTGTAGCTGCACTTCGTCGCCGAGCGCCGCTGCGCCGCTGCGCCGCGCGCCCGCAACGCCTGCGGCCGCTGTGCGCTCATCACGTTCGGCAGCCATCCGCTCGTTCTCCAAGGACGCCACGCGTCCCTCGTAGCCCTCCAGCTCTGCCAACCGCGCCTCCACCTCTTCGTGAAACGCGATGACCTCGGCCAGGGTGTCACCATATTTACGGCGCAAATCGCGAAGGAGCTGCATTCTCTCGCGCACCGCCGTGAGACGTTGCGGGTCCTCGTCAATGCTGTCCGCTCGCGAGCGAATGTCCGCTGCGACGTCAGTGACCTCGGCACTCACGCCGCGCAGTCGAACTTCCAGCTCAGCAAATGGTGCCTTACCGGCGATTGCCCGCAGCGCCGTCGCAATGGAGTCACCCGCACCCGCATCGTCCGTCAGCGCCGCAGCGGCCAAACCCCCGAGATCTCGATACTCGACCGCGCCGGCCAGCTCGTCGTACTCGATCTCCAACGCGACATCCTCAGCATCACCCGCCACGGCAGCGGCTCGAAGCTCGGCAGCCTGATAGCGAAGTAGATCGAGCTCTCTCGCGCGTGACTTGCTGTCGCCACCCAATGCGGCGAGCGAGGCATCCAGCTCGGTGAGTCGCGCTCGCGCCGCCCGAAGTGGCGCTAGGTCGGTATGGCAATAGCGGTCGAGCGCATCACGCTGCTCGCGTGCCGAAAGCAGGCTCTGGTGTGAATGCTGCCCATGCAAATCAACAACGCGCTCACCGAGTTCGGCCAGATTGCCGACGGTGGCCAAGCGACCGTTGATGTAGGCACGCGAACGCCCGTCGGCGGGAATGACGCGCGCGATCACGTACTCGTCATCGCCCATGATGAATCGTCCTTCAACACGGGCCTCGGTCGCACCCGGACGAACCATCGTCGCGTCGGCGCGACCACCCACCAACAAGCTGATCGCCTCGACCAGCATCGTCTTCCCCGCGCCAGTCTCGCCCGTCAGCGCGGTCAGCCCAGTGCCGAGCACAAGATCGAGTTGCTCGATCACACCCAGCGATTCAATGTGGAGTTCGTGCAGCATCTACCGGTCCGTTAACCCGAACTTTGCTTTCAAGATCTGGTGGAAGCGGCGGTCGCCGAAGCGAACAAACCGCGCCACCTGCTCCGACGGAGCGACGCAAACCCTATCCCCCTCAGCCAGGGTCGCCGCTGGCTGACCGTCGATCGACAGCGTCGCCGACCTGTGTCCGATCACTTCAACTTCGACCAGCTCAGAGGGGTCCAACACCAGCGAACGATCGAACAGCATGTGCGGCGAGACGGGGGTCAGCAACACCGCCCGTAACCGTGGTGAGAGCACAGGCCCGCGAGCGGACAGCGAGTATGCGGTCGAGCCGGTGGGGGTCGCCAAAATCAGGCCATCGGCGGCGTAGGAGGTAAACGGTGTGCCATCGATCCACACCTGCAAACGGATTGTGTGGCCAGCTTCCTGCTTCTCGACGACACCCTCATTCAGCGCGGTCCATGTGTTGCTCGCGGCCTCACCAGCACGATGCAGCGAGACCGCCAGCAGCATGCGCTCGTCGATATGCCACTCGCCGTCGTGTGGCCCGGCGAACCAGCGCTGGAGCGCGTGATGCATCGCATCCGGTTCGACCTCGGTGAGGTAGCCAAGGAGGCCCACGTTGACGCCAATGATCGGAACATTGGCTACGCCGACCAACTTGACAGTGCGCAGCATGGTGCCGTCGCCGCCGAGGCTGATCGCGAGATCGGCTTGCGCTGCCGGGCGATCGGATTGCAACTCGTGTAACCCCAATGGCGCAGCATCATCGGCCAACATCCACACATCGTGACCACGCTCGCGCAGCCACGCAGCGGCAACACGCGCAAGCGCCCCCGCCTCGAGTCGATCGTGATGGGCGACGAGTAGCACTGCGCTCACGCGGGGGATCCTGACTGGTTGGTGGTTGCATGGACAAGGAATTCTCGGTTGCCATCGCCACCGTAGATCGGCGAATCGACCCAGCCGTGTACCGCACAGCCCGCGTCGATCAGCGCTGAGTTCACCTCGTCACGAACACGGTCATGTATCGCAGGGTCCGTGATCACACCATGGCCTCGCGAGACTTCAATCTTCCCAGCCTCGAACTGCGGCTTCACCAAGAGCACTAGGTCACCGCCGGGGGCACACACGCCAATCAGTGAGGTGAAAACCCTCCTCACCGAGATGAACGAGAGGTCAGCGGTGACCATCTGGACAGGGCCGCCGATGGTTTCCGCAGTTGCGTTGCGAATGTGGAACCGCTCGAGCACCGTGACCCGAGTGTCGTCGCGAATGCGCGGGTGCAGCTGCCCATGACCGACGTCGAGGGCGACGACATGGCCGGCACCGCGCTGCAACAGACAATCGGTGAACCCGCCGGTGCTGGCGCCTGCATCCAGGACCCGTAGCGCGGTGACGTCCAGCCCGAACGCATCAAGGGCCGCATCCAGCTTCTCGCCGCCGCGGCTGACGAACCGGGCTGGCGGTCCGGCGATGACCAGCGCATCGCCGGCGTGTACCTGGCGTGACGCCTTGTCCGCAATCGCGCCGTTGACGAGCACTCGGCCGGCAAGGATGGCCCGACCCGCGTCCGTCCGACTCTGCACCAATTGCCGACGAACCAGTTCTGCGTCGAGACGCTGACGCCTCGCCACGATCACGCCTTCTTGACGGCAGCCTTCTTCACGGGAGCAGCCTTTGCCGCGGGTGCCTTCTTCGCCGGAGCAGCCTTCTTCACGGGAGCAGCCTTGGCAGCGGGCTTGCTGGCCAGGCCAACCTTTTGGGCGATGACCTCGACGCGGCTTTCGACATCGTCGAGCCGCGAGGCGAACTTACCGAGCTGCTTGCTGATCTCGGCCTGCACGGTGGACACGAGGCCCTCAGTCGCTGAACGGCCACGCTCGACCATTTCATGGACCAGCTTCTCTGTGTCCTTGCGACGGGCCTGACCGCCCTTCACGAATTCCTTGACCAGCTTTTCCGCTTGGTCCTGAGAGATCTCGGTGAAGTTCATACCGGCATCGAGCAACCGCTTGAGAAGTGCGTTTCCAGACATGCTCATAGTCTATCGCCGCTGAAAGCGGCCGGTCACCAGCAGCTCCGCTACCGCCCCAAGGTCGGCGGCCTCTACATCGGGGGTTGGGTCAATCAGCGTGCCACGCGGCGTGACTCCGCTCCACACGTGGGCATACGCACAGCCGAGCGTGACGGCGAACCGTCCGTCAGTACTCGGTCGGTCGCCGACCATGACCGCCCAACGCGCCGCCTGCTCGCCGACCTCGGCTACCACCAACGCAGCCATCGGCGCATACGGCTTGCCAGCAACCTGCGCGGACAGCCCGCAGGCCGTTTCTACCGCGGCGAGTATCGACCCACCGCCGGGTATCGGCCCGTCGGGTGTTGGATAGGTGGCGTCGTCGTTGGTTCCAATCAGGCGGGCACCGCGTCGAACTGCCCGCGCGGCACGCGCAAGACCGTCAAAGTCGAAGTGCCGATGAAACCCGACGACCACAGCATCGGCGTCGCCGTCGAAACAGGACTCGACACCACGCGCTCGAAGGGCCTGCACCACTCCTTCGCCACCACACACCAACGCACGCTCACCAGGCTGCAGCAACAGAGCCGCCGCTTGCGCTGAGGTCAGCACATCGCCGACCGCCGGTATCCCGATGCTCTCCAGTGTTGCTTCCTGAGCCTCAAGACGCGTCGCTGAGTTGTTGGTGACGAACAGAACCCTGTGCCCGTGAGCGCGCAAGCGCGCAATGCCCTCCACGGAGCCCGGAATCGGCTGATGCGCAAGCCACACCACCCCATCAAGATCGCAGAGCACTACCGCCGGCTGCCGGTCATCATTTCGTTCTTCAGTCATGATCTCGCCATGTTGCCATGGGAGGTGCCAACCTGTGGGGGTGCCCCGCTTCGAACCATTCACTGCACTCCGCTTCAATCGGTCGCTTTCACTCGGCGACGTAGCCGCGCCGCCTTACGACGTCCTCAGCGATGCCGACGTCGATGTGCTCTTGCGGCGACACTCGCACAACATCGTGGCCATTGATGTTCCGCGCGATTCAGATGGCCCGCAGCGTTACGAACTTGCTGCCACGCGATTGAACGAGTGGATCACCGATGGCACTCTGGTCCGCGACGCCACACCGACATTCACGCTGTACCGCATGCGCTTCACCGACGAGACCGGCGTACAGCGAGAGACAGTCGGGGTCGTGGGAGCGCTGGAAGTCGTCGACGAAGGTGCCGGCGGCGTACTCCCCCACGAGCGAACCACACCGAAGGCCAAGACTGATCGGCTGGACCTCACTCGCACCACCAATACCAACCTCTCCCCCGTATGGGGGCTGTCGCTCACCGTTGGTCTCACCGACCTGTTGCGCGAACCAGGCGAACCAGTGGGCAGCCTGCGTGACGAAGACGGCGTCATTCACACCGTCGAGCGTGTGACCGATCCACGTCGGGTCGCGGCCATCAGCGCCGCGGTTTCTGCCACCTCCGTGCTGATAGCGGACGGCCACCATCGCTACGCGATCAGCCGAACCTTCCGTGACGAAGTGCGGGCAACCGCCGGTAACGACACCGGGGCCGAGCTGACGATGACCTACGTGGCAGAACTGGTTGCCGACCAGCTCAGTATTGACGCTATTCACCGGCTGTACCACGGCGTCACGGTTGACCAACTGCTCGACGTCCTGTCTGGGTCGTTTGACGTCGACGAGGCTGGACGAGTCACGCCGGCATTCGCCGCCGAGGTCGTCAAGCGGGCCGCACTGTGCCTGGTTCGTCCCGATGGCACTGGAGTCTGGCTGACGCCCAGGGCGGCCGCATTTGAGGGCGTTCGTGCACTTGACGGCGCCCTCCTAGAGCACACGCTGCGCAACCACACTATTGACGTCAGCTACCAGCACGGTGTGCAGCACGTCATTGACCGGGTGGCTACGGAAGAGTCGTTGGTGGGTGTGCTGATTCGGCCGACCGGAATCGACGAGATCCGGCGCACCGCCAACGAGCGCCTGTTGATGCCGCCGAAGTCGACATTCTTTACACCCAAGCTGCGAACTGGTTTGGTGCTTCGGCCGCTGGCGTGACGCGCCATACACTGAGGCCGTGACCGCTTCCTCCGACTTTCCCGCCGGCGTCCTCACTGGCGATGCCGTTTCCCAGTTATTCGCACTCGCCAAGGAACGCGGCTTTGCGTTGCCGGCGGCGAACTGCACCGGCAGCAACACGGCCAACGCAGTGATGGAGACCGCGGTGCGGGTCAACAGCCCGGTGATCGTGCAGTTCTCCCATGGTGGCGGCGCGTTCGTCGCCGGCAAGGGCAGCGGGTTGAAGGGCGACGCGGCAGCGGTTGCGGGCTCCATTGCAGCCGCTCACCACGTGCACACTCTTGCCGCCGCCTACGGCGCACGCGTGATCCTGCACACTGACCACTGTGCAAAGGACAAGCTGGGCTGGATCGATGGCCTGCTCGACGCTGGCGAAGCGCACTTTCAGCGCACCGGCAGCCCACTGTTCAGCTCTCACATGCTCGACCTGTCGGAGGAACCCATCGAGGAGAACCTCGACATCTGCGTTCGCTACCTCGAGCGCATGTCGAAGATGGGAATGACGCTGGAGATCGAGCTGGGTATCACCGGCGGCGAGGAAGACGGAGTCGACAACAGCGACGCCGACGAGAGCGATCTCTACAGCAAGCCCGAGGAAGTCGACTACGCCTACGAGCGCCTGCTCGCAGTCAGCCCGCGTTTCACTGTCGCGGCCGCCTTCGGCAACGTGCATGGCGTGTACAAGCCCGGCAACGTGAAGCTCAAGCCGGCCATCCTGCAGGCGTCGCAAGCACACATTCAGTCCAAGCACGGCACCACAGCCAACCCGGTCAACTTTGTATTCCACGGTGGCTCGGGCAGCACGCCGCAGGAGATCGCACAAGCAATCTCCTACGGCGTGGTGAAGATGAACATCGACACCGACCTGCAGTGGGCCCTGTGGGACGGCATTCGCCAGTACGACCTGGAGAACCACGACTACTTGCAGGGGCAGCTCGGCAACCCGAAGGGCGTCGACGCCCCGAACAAGAAGTACTACGACCCGCGGGTGTGGCTGCGTGCCGCCGAGGTCAGCTTTTCCGCACGGCTGGAACAAGCGTTCACTGAACTCGGCAGTATCAACTCGCTCGGCTGAGCTACGCGGGCTCGCGCTCCAGCAGCAGGGCCGCCCGCGACAATGCCGCGCGCTCTTGACGGCGGCGGCCACCGGCGATGACTTCCGAAGCCACCACCTCGGTGCGGGTCTGCGTCAGCCCGCCGGTTCGGAAGAACCGACGGCGCACAGTCCCCGTCACCAGGAGCGTGTCGCCGGCCGCACACGTCACCTCGGCCGGCGGGTCGAACCACGCCACCGGCACGGAGATACTGACGCCTTCGACGAGAGTGGTCAGCTCGAGCGACACCAGCACCGAGCCGGAGGTCAACGTGCGAGTGACCGGATCGCTACTGAGCGTTCCGTGAAGTACAACGACGTTCATACGACTTCCCTTCATGTCGCGGCCGCGGAGGCGCGCAACGACAGACAACTGAGTGACGTAACGGGGGGAAGCCGTTACCAGCAGTGTACGAAAGGGGTGTGACAAGGATCGGTGGCGCAGCCGCCGGGGATCAGATCACCGGCCGAGAGTGCGGAGGCGTTCCTTGACGTCGGCGAACTCGTTGTCCGCCGAGAAGACCAGACCGAAGTAACGCCTGGCCTTGATGACATCTCCGGAGCGATCCAACAAGTCAGCAACCACGTACCACTGCCGAAGGTGGTAGTCACGCGGCTTCTTGGGAACTTCCAGCGCCTTGGCCATCGTGTTCAGAGCACCCTTGAGGTCGCCCTGGTCGGCAAGTGCCCCTGCAGCAACGATGCGACCCTCGGCCAACAGCGCCGGTGCCGGCGATGCCTCGCGCAGCTCACGCCACAGCACGTCCACCTCGTGATAGCGCCGCAGAGCTCGATAACAATCGGCCAACACTGCGTGGTGATTGACGGTGCCGTCCAAGAGTCGAGCGGTCTCAAGCTCCGATGCTGCCTTGCGCCATTGGCCCATGCGGTACGAAGCCAGCCCGGCAATCTCGTGCCCGAACGCCATGTCAGGAAGGTCGCGAATCACCGGCTGCACCATGCGCCGGGCATCGGCAAACCGACCGCGGTCAAGCGCCTCGGCAGCGGAGGCCAGACGCTCCTGATAGCGAGCTTGGCGGCTCGCCAGCGCCACCTTGGCGAGCTCTGCAGCCACCTCCGGCGACAACTCTGTGCGTGGTGTTCGGCCTCGAGGAGCATCATCGGTCGCCGCACGCTGGGCTGCCTTCGCCGCCTCCTCGCGCAAGGAGCCTTCGTCGATCCACTGCTCGCGCTCCCACGGCGGCGGTGCCGCCTCGACGCGCTCAGGCTTTGGCCCCCGCTTGTTCTTGACCATGATCGACCGCTGATCGGCAGCGGACAATGGACGACCGGTGCTGCGCGACGTCGGGCGCTCGCCAGTTGGGCGTCGAGGACGCTCGACACCCGAGTCCGCACGCGGGTCTCGCCGCTGCCCACCTACCGGACGTGGCCCACGAGGCCGATCCGAGTAACTATCAGGACGCGGCCCACGAGGCCGATCCGAACCACCATCGGGACGCGGCCCACGAGGCCGATCCGAGTAACTATCGGGACGCGACCGATCCGCTGCCTGGCGGGACGAACGCCCATCCGAAGGCCCTGAACGGGCCGGCCGCTCATCGGACCGACCCGTCGGACGCCCAGAAGAGGCAGAGCGCGTCACCGCGGGGCCGTCACCGGATTTGCGGGCAGTGCCGGACCGGTTATAGCTCGCAGAACTGTCCAGAGAGCCTGAGGGGCGTCCATCTGCCGAGCCATAGCGGCTCGAGGACCCGCCGCTCGTGCGGCCGCCGTTCGCACCGCCAGCGCCTGACGGTCGGCTGGGACGGGCAGCGCCTGCCGAGCTTCGACCGGTGCCGGAGCCCGTGCCACCGCGAGCGTTACGACCCGAGGGGGCGGAATTGGGGCGACGGTCGTTCGGCATAGGCATCAATCCTAGGGCCAGACGACATCGATTCCAGCGTGGCAAGGTTCACCAACGGTCGAAACATCCCACGTTGCTCGGACCGAGGGGAAAAATACCAATACCCCTGCCCGAAGGCAGGGGTATTGGTGTCGAAATCCGGCGGCGACCTACTCTCCCAGGGGGTCTACCCCCAAGTACCATCGGCGCAGGCAGTCTTAACTTCCGTGTTCGGGATGGGAACGGGTGTGACCCTGCCGCTATAGCCACCGAAATCTTTTGTTGTCAAGGATGCGCCCCCGTATGGGGCAGCCCTCCAAGGACTCCAGAGCAAACACGAGCGATTGTAAATCCAAGCCCTCGGCCGATTAGTACCGGTCGGCTACACACGTTACCGTGCTTACACCTCCGGCCTATCAACGTGATGGTCTTGTCACGGGCCTTACTGCGTTAACCGCATGGGTGTACTCATCTTGGAACGGGTTTCCTACTTAGATGCTTTCAGCAGTTATCCCTTCCGGAGGTGGCTAA
>JAYVVY010000269.1:0-20635 GCA_043786575.1 Ilumatobacteraceae bacterium | reverse complement strand
GATCCATGCGACAAAAAGGAAAAAGAACAGCATCGACCAAAACACTGCCAACAGCCCGAATGAAGCCAACATGAAAAGTGACCCGTCTCTCTTGTCTCGCACGCGGGGGAGCGCGCTGAGTAGATGAAACTTACGCCAGTGGCCATTGCGCGTGCTTCACCCGTTCAGGGTGATTATGCAACCGCGCTACGTGAGACCAATTCGCGCGTTGAGCAGTAGATGACCGCCCAATTCGCGAAGCCCGTCAAGGTCATGAATGTCGTCGATGAGGGGCACCTCCACCAGGGCAACTTCGCCCGCCAGGTCGCGTAGGCGGTTCATCTCGATCGACTCGTCAAGGGCGAGGGCCGCCAGGTCGTGGTAGAGCGCGAACTGGTCAGCCAGCGGCCCGGGTGACAGATCGATCGGCATGTCCGCCGCGTCGATGGCAGCGGGGGTCGGGTGGACGAGGTTGATCACCATCGCCCGCAGCGGGAAGCCACCTTCACGAAGTGCGTCGGCGAGGTGCGCAGCCTCGTCGATCGCTTCCGCGCGTGGGCTGGATACCAATACGAACGCCGTTGTGGTCGCCCGCAGCAGGGTGGACGCTTCGGCTGCGCGTTGTCGCAGACCGGCCTCCATTCCCGAGAGTGAGCGGAAGAACTCGATGATGTCTTCGACCACCTTCGGCCCAGCCAACTTGCGGACCACCCACAGGAACGTGGCCGACCCTGCGTTGGTGACGCGAGCAAACGACCGCCCGGGGGCGGCGATGATGCGGTAGATCGGATGACTGAAGAACGTCACCAAGCGATCGGGAGCACCCAGGAGATCGATGGCATGCCGAGATGGCGGCGTGTCGATCACGATGAGGTCGAACTCATTGCTGCTCCACAGTTGATGGAGGCGTTCGATGGCCATGTATTCCTGGGCGCCGCCGAGTGAGCCGGCAATGCTGCGGTAGATCGGGTTGGCGAGGATGGTCTGGGCGCGTTTGGCATCGCCGGCGCGGTCCGTGATCAAGCGGTCGAACGTTGACTCGGCGTCCAGCATCAGCGCCCACAGCGAACCCGTCGGATGGCTTGTCGCGCCGACTACTTCGCTGGGGTCGTGCGACCGGGCCGAGCCGTCGATGCCCAATGCGTCGGCAAGTCGGCGGGCAGGGTCAACGGTGACGACGATGACCTTTCGCCCGCTGTTCGCTGCCGCCAGAGCGAGCGCCGCCGCGGTGCTGGTCTTGCCCACGCCGCCGGGTCCACAGGTGACGACCAGTCCCGCTTCCTGCAACACGGTTGTGATGTCGACGCTGGTCACTTCGTCGCCCCTGCCGGCAGTGTTGGCTCAGCGGAAAGCGCGTCGGCCAACACGTCGAGGTGCTCTGGCAGTAGGCGCGCGACCGGTAACCGCGGGAGCTGAATGCGAGGCAGCGGTAGCCGGTCGTCCAGGCGTGCGAATTGCTCGTGCTGCATCTCCAGTCGTGCGCGTCCGAAGCGGCCAACGTCGTCCAGAGCGCGTCGTGTCGCGACCGACAGCGTGACCTTCTGTTTGCGTGCAGCCGCGGCGGCCGTCATCGACAACCCGGCGCGCTCGGGCCAGCAGCCATTCACCACCAACGGTGCCAACGCCAAGCTCAGCTCGTCCTCCAGGTCGTACGCCAGCTCGATGACCTCGTTGACCGGCGTCTCCTCTGGCAGCGTCACCATCACGCACTGGCAGCGGTGGTGATCGGCCAGCAGCGCAGCGACTTCGTTGGCTTGGTCGCGGACGGGCCCGCTGGCGACTGCAGCTTGCAGCGCAGATGCTGAGCGGAGAAACGGTGTTGCGTGGCCGGCCGGTGGGGCGTCGACGATGATCAAGTCAGCGGACTTCAAACGGTCGAGCTCCTTGATCTTGCCGAGAACTAGTAGGTGCTCCATGCCCGGTGTGGCGCCCGCAATGAGGTCCAGCGACGCGGCCGAAGCAGCGCGGCGCAGAATCCCGCCGAAGCCTTTGAGTTCCAGGTAGTCGCCGAACGCCTGCTTTGGCGTGATGGTGCGCCCTCGAATACGGCCCGCGCTCGTGCGATGCGCCTTCGCACGCAGGACCTGTTCCTCCGGGCCTAGCGGCGTGCCGCCCAACAGCGGGCCCAGCGCGGACTTGCCATCAACGCTGACCAGCAGCACGTTGGCACCGCCGTTTGCGGCCAGCACTGCCAGCGATGCGGCCACCGTGCTGGTGCCCACGCCGCCCTTGCCAACCACCATCAGTACCCGGGTGCGGCCCAGCCACGAGGGTGTGGTGTGGCCCGGTCCCATGGGGGCAGGGTATCGGCGAGGTTTTCGTTGTCGTCTTTGTTGTCGGTTCGTCAGCGACGCGTTCTCACAGCTGTGCCGTTCAACCCGAGCGACCACAGAACAAGGGGCGACGACACGAAGGCCCGTCGCGACACTCGCAAGGAATCGCGCGCTAGGGGCCGCCGCACGTCTTCAATGCTCTAGCGGCCGAGAAGGTTGCTGCCGTTGTGTGGATCGAAGAGGTGGAGTCGGTCGGTGTCCACGGTCAATGCGGCCAGGTCTCCGCGTAGGAGGCGCGATCGGGGGTTGCACCGCGCCACCAGCAGCCCGCCGGCGTCCAGCGGCGCCGGCGTCGTCGTCTCTGTGGCGAGTAGCGAGGATCGCAACGGAACCGCGTCGATGAGTGCGTGGACAACGATGTCGCTGCCGAGTTGCTCGACCAGCTCCACATTGACGGTCAGTCGCCGACTGGTAGGTGCGGTTGCGTCGAACGCGACATCCTCGATGTCCTCGGGTCGGATGCCAACGACAATGTCGCTGCCGACTACGACAGATGCAGGGAACCGAGTACCGAGCGATAGGCGGTGCGAACCGAACTCCACGGCAAGTCCGCCGTCATCGGCGGCAATGCGGCCGTCGAAGAGGTTCATCGGTGGCGAGCCGATGAAGCCGGCGACGAACAAGTTGATCGGGTTGTCATAGAGGTCGCTGGGGGTGGCCAACTGCTGGAGGAGGCCATGGCTCATCACCGCCACACGGTCGGCCATGGTCATTGCTTCCACCTGATCGTGAGTGACATACAAAGTGGTGGTACCAAGCCGGCGTTGAATGCGAGCGATCTCGGCGCGCATCTGCACTCGGAGCTTGGCGTCGAGGTTCGAGAGCGGTTCATCCATCAGGAACGCCCGTGGTTCACGCACGATTGCACGGCCCATCGCCACCCGTTGGCGTTGACCACCTGACAGCGCCTTAGGGCGTCGCTCAAGAAGGTCAGTGATGCTCAGGATGTCGGCAACCTCCCGTGCCCGCTGTGCTCTGGCCACCTTCCCCACCCCCTTCATTCGCAGCCCGAACACCAGATTGTCGGCCACGTTCATGTGTGGGTAGAGCGCATAGTTCTGAAAGACCATTGCGATGTCGCGGCTACGGCTGGGCACATCGTTGACCACCCGGTCGCCAATCAGAATCTCACCGGCAGTGGGGTCCTCCAGGCCCGCAACCATTCGCAGCGACGTGGTCTTGCCACACCCACTAGGGCCCACCAGAACAAGAAACTCGCCGTCCTCGATGTCGAGGTCCAGGCCATCGACTGCAAGGGTGCCGTTCTCGAATGCTTTGCTGACTCCGCGAAAGGAGATGGATGTCATGTCCCGCCCCTTGCTGCGTCGCGTGGTAGGGACCGGACGAACGTCCACGCCTCGGCGACCTGCGTCTCTGTAATCGGGCGCAGATCTGCAACTCCGATATCGAGATTCTCCGCCCTGGCGTACGAGCCAAGTTCGAGGAGGCACTTTCGAAAGTCGGGCTCGGCAATTCCGAGGTCATCAGGGTGGGCGCGTACGCCAGATCGCTCGACGATGCGCCGCGCCCGTTGAGGGTCGTTGCCCTGCACGCGTGCCAACGCGCAGACAGCAAACGCAACGATCTCGCCGTGCACCGGGTGTGCGCCGGTTGCGTGCTCGTAGGCGTATGCCCAGAAGTGTTCGCTGCCTTCTTCGAAGCGACTGTGCCCGGCGAAGGCGCACGCTGCGCCAATTCGACGGTACGCATCGGCCAGAAACCGGACGCCCGTCTCGGTGACGGCCCCGATGTCGTCGGCGGCTTCCTCCATCTCGTCGAGCAGGTCCACCCCCAGCGCCGCGAGTGCATCGTCCCAGGGGTGGCCGTGGCCCGCATCGGTAGCCAGCTTCCAGTCGAAGAGGCCGGTGTGGCACGACAGGACGTCTCCGATGCCAGCACGATTGAGCCGGGGAGGTGCGCTGCGAATGAGAGCAAGGTCCAAGGCCACCATGACGGGCACGACGCGACCGATATAGCGAACTCGCCCGCCATCGCGGACGCCGATCGCGTCGGTGAAGCCGGCGTCAACGGAAGTGATGGTGGGGATCTGAATCAGCGGTCGCCCGAGCCGCCATGCCAGAAACTTGGCCGTATCCAACGCGGTGCCGCCACCAAAACCGACGATGGCCTCGCTGTCGTCTGGCTCTGCGGCCAGCCGTTCGAGATGGGCAACGTCCATGTCCCATGCGCTGACCACCCGCGCTGGCTGTGCCACGGACCCTGCAATGCTCGACCATGGCGGGTCGTTGACGCAGATCGTGAAGCGACCCAAGCCATCCAGTACGTCGGTCGTCGTCGACTCGACGCAATGAAACGGTTGGCCGATCACGTCGTTGGTAGTCATTGGCGATTTCCCATCGGGTTCGTTCCTTCAGTCGGTGGTTTGGAGGCGCGCGCTGACGCGCTCCGATTCGATTGCGGGTAGCGAGCGACGTGCGTGAGCGACCGCACCCAGAACACCGGCCCGGGATCCAAGCGCCGACGTCTCGATGCGGAGCGGCCATGGGGTGATGGCAGCGACTGCCTCGCGCAGCGGTGCGAGGAGTAGCGGGTTCGAGCCAATGCCCCCACCGAGAACGACCAGCTCCGGGTCGATCACCGCGGCAGTCGCGAGGATGGCGGTGGCGACTGCAGCGGCATGCCGGCGCACGACGGCCGATGCCACCGGATCGCCATTGGCAGCGGCGTCGTAAATGGCGTGTGCATCGCTGGAAGCGGACAGCAGCGGGCTGTCAGAGTGCCCGTTGCGTGTGGCCAGTTCATCAGCGAGCAGGCGTTGCACTCCTGAGCCGGAGGCGGTGAGCTCGAAGGCCCCACGCCGACGCGACTCGGCGGACGCCGGGTCGGTGCCCAGAGGGAGATAGGCGACCTCCCCGGCGCCACCGCGACCGCCGCGAGCCAACTGCCCATTGATGATGATGCCCATGCCCACGCCGGTGCCGATGGCAAGCAGCACGAAGGTGGTGCAGTCGCCTGCGGCGCCAACCTCGAGCTCGCCGATCGCGGCCAGGTTGACGTCGTTCTCGATCAGCACCGACGTGCGTAGCGACCGGCGCAGGCTGCTGGCCACCCTCACGTTTTCGAGCCCGCGCACGTTGTCTGCCAGGCGGATGGTGCCATCGGGGTTCTCCACACCTGGGGTGCCGACGCATACCGCATCGACGCGCTGCCACGGCACGTCGGCTGACTTCGCCAACATGCGGGCTACGCGTGCGATCTGTTGCACGACGTCATCTCCACCGGTGCGCGACGTGGGCTCCTCAGACTCTGCGATCACGTGACCGCGCAGGTCTGCCAGGGCGGCGGCCGTCTTCGTACCGCCGACGTCGACACCAATCACGTAGGCGGCCTGCGGGTCGGGTTCGTACGCAGTTGGGGTGCGACCCGCGCCTCGCCTCGCGATCGTCGAGGTGGCCGGCACGGCGCGGATCAGGCCCTCGTCCTCGAGCGCCGCAACCACCGCCAGCACGGTGGGTTTGGAGAGTCGTGTGAGGCCAATGACCTGGGTGCGGCTAACTGGGGCATGATCGCTGATCGTGCGAAACACCAGCTCGACGTTGGCGCGTCGAACTAGCTCGTGGCGATCAGATGGCGTTGCGCCGTGCGTGTCGCCGGTCGTGCGGCTCATTCCTTCACCGCGCCGGAACTGAGGCCGCCGACCAGTCGTCGCTGAATCAGCGCCGTAAAGACTGCAATCGGGATGATTGCCAACGTGCTGGCAGCCGCCATCGGGCCCCAGTCGAGATTGCGGTTGGAGATGAAGCCGCTGATGTACACAGGAAGCGTCTTGCTGTCCTCGCCCGCCAGCAGCACCGGTATCAGGAACTCGTTCCACGCCAAGAGGGCGACGAAAATGGACGTCGCCACGATTCCTGGCGCGGCCAACGGCAGCGTCGCGTGCCAGAACACCTTGAACCCATTGGCACCGTCAGTGCGCGCGCTCTCCTCGATCTCGGCCGGGATCTGTTCGATGAAACCAGTCATCAGCCACACTGCGAAGGGCAGGTTGATCGTTGCGTAGATCATGATGAGAGCCCATCGGTTGTTGTAGAGATCGAGCCTGGTCACCATCTGGTAGATCGGGACCATCAGCACGATGCCGGGCATCGCCCGCACCAGTATCAGTGTGGCCTCGAACGTGCGTCGCCCGGTAAACCGGCGATGTCGGGCGAGGGCATACGCGGCGAGAGTGCCCACCACCACCGAGATCGCGGTGGATACCAACGTGATGAAGATGGTGTTGCGGTACGCAAGCCAGAAGGCGTCGTCGTCGAAGAGCTTCTTGAAGTTTTTGAACGTGGAATTGAACGAGATGAAGCGGGGTGGAATGGCGAACGTGTCGACGCGAGTTTTGATGCTGGTGGAGACCGTCCAAAAGAGTGGGAACAGCGCGGTGGCGGCGGCTCCTGCGAGGAGCAGATACGACGCGATGCGTCCGACTCGACTGCCAGCTGTGGAGGATCGCTCGCTCATCGTGCCGCTCGCTGAGCGCGCAACCACAGGATGTACACCGGCAGAGTGATCAGGGCAACCGCCACCCCAAGTGCTGCCGCTCGCCCGGTCTGAAGAAAGTTGAATCCGACGTTGTATGTCAACAACCCGACCGTTTGTGTGGCGGTACCCGGCCCACCGCGAGTCAATATGAAGACGGTGTCGAAAAGCTTCAGGCTGTCGACAACACGGATCATCAGTGTCACGTACAGCACCGGTCGCAGCATCGGCAGTGTCACGAACCGAAACACCCTCCATGTCGTTGCGCCGTCAACCCGGGCGGCCTCGTGGGGGCCCTCGGGAAGTGCCGAGAGCGCCGCCAACGTCATCAGCATGATGAACGGAATGGCCTGCCACGAGTCAACAAGCGCCACCGAGATTCTCGCCGCCCACTTCTCGCCCAGCCAGCCAATGCGCGACAGACCGACGTTCTCCAGCAGCCAGTTGATGACACCCAGGTCCGTGTCGAGCATGAACCGCCACATCAGCCCCACGGCGACTGGGGTCAGCAGCATTGGTAGCAACAGGGTCGTGCGAAACAGGCGTGTGCCGCGCAGGTTGCGGTTCAGCAGCACGGCTAGCCCAACCCCTATGGGGAACTGGATGAAGAGACCGATGACCATGATGATGACGGTTGTGAGAAGCGCTTCGACGAATCCGCGGTCGAACACATCGCGCCGGAAGTTGTCCAGGCCAACACCGGTGCCAGGCACGAACGACCCGATCTTGTCGCTTCGTGTGGAGAGGAACACGCCAACACCAATCGGGATCGCAAACAGGGCTGTGAGCATGGCCCACGAGGGCAACGTCAAAAGGGCCACTCTCCGCCGCCGGTGCCGCTGAGTGCGACGGGCGACGGCGGAGAGTGTGCGGTGGTCTGTCAGCAAGCTCAGCCGTTCTCGGCGGCGAGAATGGTTCCAAGATCGTCGTTGAGCTGGTTGAGTCCGTCTTCGACGCCCATCTGGCCCGACAGGATTCCGGTGATCACCTGCGTGATTGCGACGTCCATCTCAGGCCACACCTTCAGCTGCGGGTAGCGCTCGATGCGGCTGGTGGAGGGGATGGTGAGCAGCTCTAGGTACGGCTGTTGTGCCACGAGTTCTGCGTCGCTCGTGATGGACTTGCGGCCGATGGCAGCCGCCCCGGAATCGAGATACGCCCGTGCGTTGGCCTTGCCCAGCACGAACTCGAGGAACTGCCACGCCTCGTCCTTGTTCTTCGAGTCAGAGGGGATCCCGATGTTCCAGCCAGCAAGGTGTGTGATGTCGGTGGTACCCATCGGCATCTTGGCGGTTCCCATTTTGCCGACGTACTTGTTGTATTCGTCGGTGAGAGTGAAGCCGTAGTAGCCGGAGTACTGGATGATGGACCCAATGTCTTGCGAGAGGAACTTGAACATCACGTCATCGCCGGTTGCTGTGATCGAACCTTCAGGGGCAACCTCGAAGATCTTCTGCATGTACTCGACTGCGGTGATCGACTCGGGTGTGTTCACCATCGGCTTCAGATTGTCGTCGTACAGTTCGCCGCCAAAGCTCCACAGCAGCGTCATGTACCACCATGACGCGCCGGGGCCAAAGCCCATCAGTGCACCGTCGCCCTCGCCGGCGGCCTTCACTGCCTGCGCGTTCGCAAGGTACTGGTCCCACGTGGTGGCTGGTTCAAGGCCCAGCTCGTCGTAGATGTCGGTGCGATACCACTGGATCATCGGCTCAGTTGACAACGTCAGCCCTAGCGTGTCGCCGTCGTATTTGCCGTAGTCCAGCTGGCCTTGGGAGAAGTCGCTGACGTCGTACGCGGGGCTGTTGGCAAGGTAGTCATCCAGCGGGCTCATCACCTTGGCAGCGCCGAAGGCAGCAAGGAACGTGTTGTCGAACTGCGCAACGTCGAACTGGCCGTCACCCTGCTGATAGGCGAGCAACTGCTTCTGGTGCGCTTCACCGTAAGGCGTCTCGGAAAAGTTGACCGCAATGCACGTCGCCTCTTCGAAGGCGGGAATGAACGACTGGATAGCGGTGGACGATGGGCTAGGGATTAAGAAGACGTTGATCTCGCCAGCATCGCCGCGGTCCCCGCAGTCAGCCGCAACTGTCGTCTCGGAGGCGCCCGTGGAGTCTCCAGTCGTGGGTTCGGTCGGTGGGTCGGTGGCGGTCGCGGTGTCGGTCGCGGTGTCGGCGACGACGGTGGTGTCGGCAGCATTGCTGCCTTCGTCATCGCCCCCGCACGCAGCCGCGAGTGTGGCCATAGCCATGACGGTGAGCAACGCAACGGATGTGCGATGCGGGCTTCTCCTGGATCGGTTCACGGTCTCCCCCTTGTTGGCGACGCGAAACGGCACGCTGCCTCTAGAGCGGCACTGTACGACGTCATTCCTATTTGGTCAATAGTGTTGACCGAAATATCGACTCGGGCTACAATCACCAGCATGGTCACCCCATTGGTTCACAGGATCGAACCCGGCGAGGGTCGCGGGGTGTTGCTGATAACCGCTCATGGCGACGACATGACACTGTTCTTGGGCGGAACGGTTGCGGCGTGGAGCGCCGCCGGCTGGCGGGTCATCGTCGCGCGCGTCACCGACGATCGATGGGACTCGGTCGGCGTCGCTGAAGCACAAACCATCGAGGCCAACGCGCAAGAGTTTCGTGCCGCCGCCGCAATCCTCGGCGTGACCGAGGTGGTCGAGTTTGGTTACCCCACCGACACCCTCGGCGATGTCAGCGAAGTTGCGCTTCGTGAGCAGATCATTCGTCAGATTCGCACGCATCGGCCGTATGCACTGGTGAGCTTCGACCCATACGCGGCCTTCGGTGAGGACAATCAGGACCACATCAAGATCGCTGCCGCCACCGATGAGTCGTTTTGGACCAGCCAGTTCGACAAGCATCACCCGGAGCACCTCGCCGCTGGCCTGGAACCCCACGGGTGCTTCGAGCGCTGGTACTTCGGCCGCGAGGTGCAGCGTGTCACCGACGTCATCGACATCAGCGAACATCTCGAGACGAAGGTTCAGGCGGCCTGCGCACACCGCACGATGATGCTCAACTTCTTCAATCAACTTCGGCTTCAGGCGCGCACTGGTGGGTGGCGAATAGAGGCGGTGGACGACGCATTGGCTGCGGGTGATCCGGCCCCGCTGATGAGGCAGTTGGTGAGAGCGGGGTCCGAGGGTGTCGGAAACAACTACGGGGTTGCAGCCGCAGAGGTGTTTCGCATCGTTCGCTTCGGCGGCCTTTCCGCACTGCTTGAGAGATACGGGACACCCCTCACATGATCGATGCTCGTGGCTTCAACACGTCCTACGGGCGAGGGTTGCTCGCCGAGCTGGTCCCCTCGCTTGGCTCATATGTGGTGGTGGCTCACCCCGAGCCGTGGTCGTTTCTAGAGCCGACCCTCGAGGTGCCGCCTGTCGCTTTCATCGCCGCGAGCGATCTCACACCAGCGCACCTCGCACACCTGGTGAAGACGTGTCCGCAGGTGAATGCGATCGTCGGCATCGGCGGTGGTTCGGCCATGGATACGGCGAAATGGCTGCACTGGTCGCGCGGCATAG
Organism: Ilumatobacteraceae bacterium; assembly: GCA_043786575.1. GTDB lineage: Bacteria > Actinomycetota > Acidimicrobiia > Acidimicrobiales > Ilumatobacteraceae > UBA668. The sequence continues at coordinate 10,279 of JAYVVY010000269.1, read as the reverse complement.
CGCTCTACCAGGTGCCGTCGTTGCCCTCGGTCAATGCGTGCTTCACGCGAATGACCGCCCTGCGCGATGCGGGCGGTGTTCGGTACGAGGGCGATGCCGTGCCCGAGCGAGTGCTGGTCGACTTTGACTTGCTGGCCAGTGCGCCGCCGGCGCTGGTACGCGGTGGCATCGGTGACGTTCTGTCGTGTCACACTGCACGTTACGACTGGCAGATAGGCGCCGCCGCTGGCCGGGACCAGCCGTGGGACGATGCCGCAGCAACCATGTCGTTGGTGTACCTCAATGAGCTCGAGTTGCTGGCGCCGTTGCTGGCGGTGGGCTCTGATGAGGGCGTGAGGCGGCTGATGGAGTGCCACCGCGACATCGGCTGGCGCTGTCACGAGCTGGGCCACGCTCGGTTCGAGGAAGGCAGCGAGCACTTCTTCGCGTACTCGTTCGAGGAGGTCACCGGCCGCACGATCATGCATGGTGAGTTGGTGACGCTGGGGGTGTTGGTGATGTCGGCGATCCAGGGCAACGACCCAGGTCGTCCTCGCCGAATCGCCGATGCTGCGCAGATGCGAACGCAGCTCTCGCAGCTAGGCGTGACCTGGGCGGAAGTGGAGGCGTCGCTGCGGCGGATGCCCTCGTTTGTCGAGGAACAGAGCCTGTGGTTCTCGGCGGCCAATGGTCTGGTTGTCGATGGCGACGTGCTCGCGCTCGCTCGTGCTGCGCTGCAGGTGGACTAATTGTCTGAGGCAGGTTGCTGATGCGACTGGTCGCTCTGGAGCATGCCGATGACGCGGCAGAGCACATTGCCGATCTCATCGCGATTCGTCGGCCCAACGCGCTCGGTGTAGCAACGGGCTCGTCGCCCGAGCCGACGTATCGCCAACTGGTTGAGCGCGGTGCGCTGCACCCTTCAACCGAGCTGTACTTGGTTGACGAGTACATCGGTCTGCCTCGTGGCAGCGCCCACACGTACCGCGCCGTCATCGCTGCTCAGTTGGCCGACCCGTTGGGTGGGCTTCGCATCATCGGCCCCGACGTCGAACTCGACGACCTTGACGCCGCCGCTTCCGACTACGAACGTCGACTGGGGGCTATTGGTGGCGTTGATCTCCAGTTGTTGGGTATCGGGCGAAATGGTCACATTGGTTTCAACGAGCCAGGAACCTCGTTCTCGTCGCGCACGCGAGTCGCTGCGTTGGCGCCACAGACCCGGGTGGATAATGCTCGGTTCTTCGCCAATCCCGACGACGTTCCGTCCCGAAGTATCACGCAGGGTCTGGCCACCATCCTGACAGCCCACGAAATCATCGTGATCGCAACTGGGACGGCCAAGGCGGCCGCGGTTGCGGCGCTACTGACTCGTCCGCCAGCCGCGAGCCTTCCGGCGAGTGTGCTGTTGGCCCACCCCCATGTCACTCTTGTCGCCGACAGCGCGGCTCGGTCTGCAGTACCCGAGCACGTGTGGCCCCACGACGGTCGCGTTCTCGAGTGCGACTTCTCGAGTCCCCATTTCGTCCTCTCTTCGTTGGAGCAACCATGACCAGTCTCATCGACACGCCTGCCATCCTGGGCGGTTCGCCGTTGCGGCACGCCGAGTACCCGTCGTGGCCAATCTGGGACGATGGCGAGCGTGAGGGCCTGCTTGGTGTGCTGGACCGCGGCGGCTGGTGGCAGGGCGACGGAACAGAGGCGGCCACCTTTGCTGCGGAGTTTGCCGAGTATCACGGGGCGCGGTTCGGGCTCGCGCTCACCAATGGCACGCATACCCTTGAGGCGGCGCTTGCTGCCTGCGACATTGGCCAGGGCGACGAAGTGATTGTGCCCGGGATGACGTTCGTGGCATCGGCGTCGGCTGCGCTGGCGGTGAACGCAACCCCCGTGCTTGTCGACATCGACCCCGACACGTTGTGCATCGATCCGGTCGCTGCTGAGGTCGCCATCACGCCGCGCACCCGAGCAATTGTGGCGGTACACGTCGCGGGTGCAGCCGCGGATCTTGATGCGCTCACTGACCTGTGTCGGCGGCACAACCTGTTCCTGATCGAAGACTGCGCACACGCCCATGGCACCTTCTGGCGTGGCCGTGGTGTTGGTTCGTGGGGCGACTTTGGCAGCTTCTCGATGCAACGCTCGAAGCTGATGACAGCGGGCGAGGGCGGTGCGTTGATCTGCAACGATGAGGCTCTACGCGACAGCGCCTGGGCCTATGCCGACTGTGGCCGGGTGAAGGGTGAGTGGTTCTACCACCACGCCACCTACGGCTCGAACCTTCGCATGACGGAGTGGCAGGGCACGGTCTTGCGTGCGCAGCTTCGTCGGTTCCCGGCGCAGAATCGTGTGCGTAATGACAACGCGCTGGCGTTGAACGCTGCACTCGCGGAGATACCTGGTATGCGCCCGCCGGTGCGCGATCCGAGGATGGATACGCAGGGCAACTACTGTTTCGTTGTTCACTACGACGCCAACCAGTTCGCCGGCATGCCGTTGCGCCGCTTCGAGATGGCTCTCGCTGCGGAAGGCATTCCGATGGGTGTGTCGTACCCCGCGCTGTCGGATCTGGCGCTGTTCCGTCAGGGGAACTTCGGTCCGCGGTTGCGTGCCAGTGCCCCCGACATCGACTACGCGAGCCTGCACCTGCCACTCGCGGAAGCGGCTGCAGCCAGCACCGTGTGGCTGCAGCATCGGCTGCTACTGGCCGACCGCGAAGACGTGCTGGATGTTGCTCGTGCAGTACAGCGCATACAGGCTCACGCCAGCCAGATTGTCGCGGCTACATGACCGCCGCTACCGCCGCCTTCGCCCCCCAGCCGCTGCGCATTGCCCTGCTGGGGCATGGCTTCATTGGCAAGCTGCACGAGCAGGCCGCGCACGCCTGCGGTGAGCACGTGGTCCGCATTGCACGCTCGACCGACGATTGGCACGCTGCAGCGACCGCTCACGACGTCGACGCAGTCGTCATCGCTACGCCCAACGCGTTGCATCACCCGCAGGCATTGGCGGCGTTGGGTGCTGGCAAGCACGTGCTGGTTGACAAGCCAATGGCAATGACGGTGGCCCAGTCCCGCGAGATTGTGGCGGCCGCGACAGCTGCCAACCGCACCCTGCTGGTCGGTCACATGTGGCGGTATCGAGCGGAAGTCATCGCGCTTCGCAACGAAGTTGTTCACGGCGCAGTGGGCACGCCGGTGCGCACGCGCGGCTTCGGCGTGCATGCCCAGTGGGGTCCAGGAGGTTGGTTCGTCGACCCCGCGCTGGCCGGTGGCGGCGCCCTGATCGACATGGGCATTCACGCCATCGACACCGCTCGCTTTCTTCTGGGCGACCCGCAGCCAACCCGCGTGACGGCCTCGTTGGCTTCCGTGCACGGGGCCGAGCACGGCTACGACCGTGCCAGTGGCATCGACGACGACGGGCTGGTGTTGGTCGAGTGGTCGGGAGGGGCGCTGCAACTCGCCGACGCGTGGAGTGTGGTCGAGAGCGGCTGGTGGCAGCCTCGCCTAGAGGGCGCCGAGGCCGACACGGAGGTGTTCGGTTCCGCCGGCACCCGCCGCATCTGGCCCCACCTGTTGGTCGACGGCGCAATGCCCGACGGGTACGTCCACTGTGATCTGCCGATGTATCAGGCGCAGATGGCGGACTTCGCCCACTGCTGTCGCACCGGCGACACCCCGGTGGCATCCGCGGACGTGGGGCTGACAGCGATGACAATCGTGGAAGACGCGTATCGGTCTGCTGGCTGGCGCTAGCAGCGGCGGCGACGGGTACGCGAGAGTGCAAGGACGGTGACACCCGCACCCACCAGTCCCGACCCGAGGCGGACTGCCACCATCGCGTCGACCCCGGTTGAAGGGATTCCCTGCGATCTGGTGCTGATCGCGGGAGTCGCCGGAGGCACGACAGTCGGTGACCGCTTGGTGATGCTCTGGTCAGCGTCGGTCGGGTCCCGATGACCGCCCAGAACCCTTCCGGTCGCTGCGATCGACAGCGTTTCGAACGCAACGTATGCGCCTGGCGCCGCGGACGCAGGCACTGTGAACACGACCACGGTTGTAGCTGTAGCGGCAGCCGGGGTGAACGTTGACGAGCCAACAATTCCCGTTGCTATCACGCGGCCGTCAGGCTGACGTGCCTGCAGCTCGCCGGAGACCGTTACTGCCACGCCCGGCACCAGGTTCGAGCAGGTGGTCGTGTCGTTCACGGTGCCGCCTTCAGTACCAAGCACGTGCGACTGGTCGACGGGGTTGATGGCCGTCGTAGAGCATGCCGGAGTCACATACCCGGCCGGGTCCTTGCGTGGCGTCGTTGATTGCCCTGTGTCGCGTGCCGGTGCTGTGGGGTCAATGACCATGCCAGCGGGAATCGTCGAGTAGTTGAGGTAATTGTCGCCGGCTTTGGCGATGAGCAGGTTGCGGGCCTCGTAAAGCCAGGTCTCGCCGGGTTCCAGAAAGCCGTCGCCGTCATCGCCCGAGACGTACACGGGCATGAAGTCGTCAGCGATGTCTGCCGCCGTACCGTTGTCATCGGTGACCACCCCGGTGGTGCCGTCTGTCCACGTGGCCCAACCAGTGGAGGCTGGGTCGAGCCACACCTCATAGTGAAACGACACCTGTGCTCCGACGGCAAGAACCGGCACGCCGTCCCCTGCGTCGGCGATCTGATCATCATGCGATCCGGACGCAGGTTCGCCCGGCGCCGGCGCCGGCTCATATGCCGGTGCAGTACCTGCCTGCACGTTGTGCCAGGTGCTCCCGTCGCCCGAGATCGTCTTGCGCAAATGCACGTCCGCCGTCACGTCGCTGATGATCTGAGGCGATTCGTTCGCCAGGCCGCACGCGTGGGTGATGATGCGGCCCTGAGACGTAGCGACTGTCGCCACCCAGGTGTACACGGCGTCGTACCAAACCGGTGTGACTGTGACCGGACCCGAGACGATGGTGCCGTCGGTCTGGAATGCCGCGGGTGCGGAACCAACGGCGGTTGCTGTCACACACTCAGCGTCAGCAAGCGTCGCAAATGGGCCATAGAGGGTGACGGTCCCCATCGCAGCCTCGGGCGCAGTTGACCGAAACTCAGCGGCCAAGCCGGACAGTGTCACGCGGTCTGTCAGATCTACCGACTGACCGCGCGGAACCGTCAAGGCCGGGCCAGCGTCGGTGGCGAGTGCCAGAGTTGGCGCGACCAGCAGCGTCTCGTTCAGGTCATCGTACGACGTCGGCGGTACCACGCCTGATCGGCTGAAGGTGTCGTCGTCCAGCGACAAAATCCATACGACCTTGTGGCCAGCAGCACCGGCTGGCACGGTCGTGGAGAGACTGTGGGTTTCGGCGGTCGCAAGCGCCGTAAAGGTCTGGGCCACCTGGGCACCAACGAACGCAGCGGTAGTCGTGTCGTACAGCTGTCCGTGCAGTGTGTAGGAGTTGCCGATCGTCAGCTGCGTGATTGGCACGGAGTCGGCGGCTGTTCCGCCTTCGACAATTAACTGGTCACCGTCGGCCTGGTCAGATGCGGTTGACGACAGTTGTGGGTTGTGAAGGAATGTGGCGTTGCTGCGGATGGTCGTAGGTGCACCGGCGCCAACGACACGCTGCACACCGGCGGCCGCGAACTCGACATGAGTGTCCGGCGCGGAGGCCTCGACGCCGAGAACTCCACTCACCGACGCTCCCGAGATCGTGGCGTAGCCAAACGAGTCGGTTACGGCCGTCTGCGTACCGCCATTGGGCAAGGTGAAGGTAACGGTGCGGCCGGACACCGGCGCGTTCCACGCTGAGGTGATCCGTGTGCGGAACTCGCCGGGCGTGCCCGTCGCCGCTGGCGCCGAAATTGACCACGGACCCTGCAGCAGATTCGCGTCGGCGGTCACCTGCGCGACCAGCGTTTCAGCGCCGTCGAGGTCGATTGCTCCCGCGGGGCCCCGCAACTGCAAACCCACTGGGTAGGCGAGGGTGTCAAAGGGCGGGAGTGCAGCCCAGGAGTCAGGCGAGTCTGGAGCGATCGGCGCGAAACCGCTGGCGCCGTTGCCCCAGACTGGGACAGGAGTCGTTGAACGCACGGTGTTCACGAAATACCAGATCGCCGACTGCACGGCCGTAGCGGTGGCGTCGTCGGTGGTGGTCGCATACATGAACGTCAGGTAGTCAAGTTGACCGCTCGTGAAGAGATTGAGGGGGCTGGCCTGATAGTTCGCGGTGGTGCTGTGGGCGACGTCCGCCTGCAGGCACCACACGTGGATCTGCGAGGCGTCGTCGCGGAGTAGTTCAAACGCACCGATGCCGTTGGTTGCGTACCCGTTGATGCTGACACTGTCGACTTCATACTCCGCGGCGTTGTAGCCCGCGATCCAGTCGGTCAGGTGACCGTTCTGCGTCGTCCTCAATATCGAGTCCGCCGCCACCGGAAGAATGCCTGCACTCGCCGCGAGTACAGCCGCTGTGGCTGCCCCTGACACTGCCTTGATGATGCCCAATTTGTTCATGGGGGTTCTGAGTTCCGACGCGTCGAGATGTGACGCAAGAACGCAATTTGCACTCAATGGCCGGTGTTACCCGCGGCGGCATCAGGGCTCGTGTGGCTCGATCACCGCAGAGTGTCCCCTGATCGAAACCCCAAAAACTGCATCAGGCGGCCCCGAAGGACCGCCCGACTCCAGCGCGCTCGAAGGGACTCGAACCCCTAACCTTCTGGTCCGTAGCCAGATGCTCTATCCATTGAGCTACGAGCGCTTACGGGTCGCAAGTCTAGTGGCGCATGCGATGCTTCGGCTACCGGCTTTGCAACCGGGCCGCACGGTCGGACGGCAGCGACTTACAGGCGCCAGGGACCCCAGCCGCCAGCCTTCAGATACATCGCATAGGCGACGTAGGCGTTGGTCATCGGGTTGTAGAGCTGGTCGGCAGACGTGACGCCCATCTGTCCCAGCCACGTCTTGTGGACGTTGTAGTAAATCTGGAACAGACCGAAGCAGCAGTAGTTGCGCACGACCGGGTTGAGGTTGCTCTCCCGCGTGGCGATGCGCACGGCTTCGTCTTCCAATTCGTCCGGCCACACCTGGCGGATGATTGCCTCAACCTCAGCCTTGCTGTAGTTGTTCTTGGGGGCAACGGCAGCAGGGGTGGTGGTCGACGTGGTTTTCACCGTGGTCGTTGTGGCTCTCACCGTCGTTGCCGGTGCGGTTGTTGAAGGCTTCACAGTGGTGGGCGCAGCTGTGGTGGCCGGGGCGGCAGTGGTGGGGGCCGACGCGTTCGAGGGCAGGCACACCGAGCGACCGGGGTAGATGGCAGTCTTGGTGGTGGCGTTGTTGGCGGCCAGCACTTCCTTCAGCGAGAGGCTTACCTTCTTCGCGATCAGGATCCAGTAGTCGCCAGCGACCACCTCATACTTCTTTGCGCAGACCAACTGTGTGGCGACGACCGCTTCGACTGCGGGTGGCGCCGCGACGGGCGTGACGGCGACAACATTGGCTGGGGCAGCTTCGACGACGGGTGCCTGGGTCTCGGGCGCTGCGGTTTCGGCTGCGACAGCCTCCGTCGCAACTACCTGCTGGGCCGCCGCGACCGCATCGGTGACGGCTGGATCGGTGACGGCTGGATCGGTAGCCGGCTCGGTTGCCGCTGCAGAATCGGTGGCGGTGGTCGCCGCGCCGACAGCGACAGTGCTGGTCTCGGGCTGCAACGAGCTGCGCTCATCGCCGCCGCGCAGCGTCATCGCGAGTGGTACGCAGAACGCAACGGCGATAGCCAACGCGCCCATGCGCCGCAGCAGCGGGTCAATGTGGCCAATGGTGTCGCGCAGGCCGCCCTCGCTACCGCGGCCCGACGACGAACGCTCCCCGCGCTCGCGATCAGAATTCTGAACGACTGGAACTTGTTGGGTGTCGCCGTGCTGGCGCCGTCCAACCTGAGGATCGATCGGGCGCGGGCGACGGGTGGCTGCGATGGGTGCGGGGCCTGCTGGTTTGCGGCGCGCGGCAAGTCTGTCGAGGGCTCGAGTTGGTTCGTCTTCCCAAAACCCGTACTGATCAGTCTCGTCGTCGAACACTTCGTCACCCCTTCGAAGGGACCCGCCGAGGCTCATTCGGCCGTCAAGATGACAATCTGTCTACACCCGTCGTAACCAAAACGCAACAGTGTGTCAACTGTGTGACGGAGCGCGGTGGAGGGTTCACTGCGCTCAACCGGACCCGAAAACGACGGCAGCCCGAACCGTGGTGGCTCGGGCTGGCGGCGGAATGTTCGTGAACACTCGTCTGGCGGAGAGGGTGGGATTTGAACCCACGGACCCCTTTGAGGGGGTCACCGCATTAGCAGTGCGGCCCCTTCGACCTGACTCGGGCACCTCTCCGCCCGACAGACTATCGCTCGAACTCGCACGGTCCCACCGCGATTCCCCGCGGTGGGTGCACGTGTCGCTGTCGCGGGTGTAGCGGTTTCTAGATGTCTCCTTCCGGCCCTAGGTCGCCCGCCCATGGTGGTGTGCACGTGTAGGGCTTGGTCCACGGTCCGCGGGCGCAAAAAACCCACAGGTCGCTCGCGGCGTCGGCGCAGTTGGACATGCTCTGCTTCACGTTGTCCGTTGTCCACCCGCGTCGGCCCAGTTGGCCGTTGGGCTCGAACATGCCCGAGAGTGCGTTGAGCTGGAACGAGCAGTGACTGTCGTCGCGAGTCTCGGCGTTCTGATTGACAGCTGTGAAGTCGCAGCCACCCTCGCGGGAGGCGATGTAGATGAAGAACTGTTGTGTTGCAATGTCGGCCCCGTCCTTTGCGAACTCGCGGGCGATGGTGTCCGCGTTCTCGCGCGTGCAGAACCGATGGTTGGCGAAGACCGGAATGCCGTTGGCCAGCCGGAAGTTCGGCTCGGCCTGGATGCTGGCCGGCCACCATGCGCCGCCGTTGAAGGTGTCGCTGCCTTGGTCGCTGGTGAACCCGCTCCAGATGCCCAACGCGGCGAGTGTCTGCGTGTCGGCCACGCCGCTGGCAACGAGCGGCGGCGTCTGTAGCTGGAAGTTCTTGACAGCGGCTGCGGTGTCTTTGCCATAGGCGCCATCGATGGTGCCGCCGAACAGGAACTTCGACTGCAATATGCGCTGCACGCACTCCGCGGATGGGCTGCGGTCGCCAGGGTTGACCGGTGCATCGGCCAGGCACGTCGGCGGCGGGGCCTTGTCGATGCCCGAGTAGATGCCCATCTCGGTCAGCGTCTGTACGCCGGCGTTGCCATTGATGGTCAGCGGCGGGTGCGCCTGCTGAAACGCAACCACGGCCTGGAAGGTGGCCTGGTCGTAGGTGCCCGACACCAGCCCCTTGTACTGCCCCATCCACAGCATCGTCCACTGCACGCAGACCACGCTGCCACCGGTGCTGCCGACGACCAGTTCCGCATCGGCGACACAAGACCCCATCTCGGGCAGCTCGGCGCGAACCGCCGGCGCGGCCAGGTCTTGGGTGACGACCAGCAAGGCAACGACTGCCAACGCCCGAACGAATCTGCGCACGGCTTCCATTCTGGCGGCCCACACCGCCAACCGGACAGCCACGAGTATGTGCAGCCTGTCTTGCCGATTCGGGAATCTCACCATGCCCAGTACGGATGTGGAACAACTTCCCGACCTGTCTGCGTCATATCTGTTCGACGGTCGTCTCTCGTCTCCGTACAGCGAACGCGATGGGACGGGGCATGAGAACAGTTGAGACCTTGCGGGTGCATCCCGTGTTGACGGCAGACCGAGTAGTGGTGGCGTGGGTTGAGGCTCACCCAGTTGCACGTCGGGCAGTGGTTGCGGCAATGGTGACGGCGGGTGCCCTGGGCCGCGCCGTCCCTGCGCCGCCCACTGTGCGATGGAGCGTTGCAGCGGTCGGCGCGTTGTTGGCGCTCGCTGCCCTCGTTGACGTGCGGGAACACAAGCTGCCGAATCGGCTGCTGGGTGCGGCAATGGTCGTCGTGTTCGTCGGAGTGTTGACGGCGACGTCGGTCCACTTGATCTCCGCCATCTCGGGCATGGCGCTCGCGGGCGGCCTGATGCTGCTGGTGCGTGTGATTCGCGGCGTTGGGATGGGCGACGTGAAGATGGCCGCAGTGGTTGGTGCCAGCACCGGTGCTGCGGCGGTGGTGGCTGCCCCCCTCGCCATCGCCGTCGCGGCGTTCGTTGCCGGAGTCTGCGGCTTGTTGACTCACCGCCAGCGGCTGCCGCTCGGCCCGGCTCTGTGGGCCGGCTGGGCTGTCTCGTTGGCTGCATTCGCCTCCGGATGGCTGTCATGATGAGCAAGTCGGGAAGAGCGCGGAGTCGAGTTCG
>JAYVVY010000268.1:0-6863 GCA_043786575.1 Ilumatobacteraceae bacterium | reverse complement strand
TTCCCAAGCTGAGAACGCGGGTTCGATTCCCGTCACCCGCTCCATGTGATGTCGCGAGACATCCAGGACGGACCGAACCCTCATTGGGGTTCGGTTCGTCTGATTTTTCGGGGTCCTACTCAAGCTCAGATCCCGAGGATGGCTCGGAGTCCCTTGTCAATGTCGTCAACCAAGATCCTGGGCAGGCGGCCGGCTTGTTCGCCGAGTATCGATCGGTCAATCAGCTCGAGACCAAGAGGAATCGCTACCGAGTCTTTGTGGAGCCCGCTGGCGGTCGCGGGAAGCAGGACATTGCCTGCGATTCCCGCTCGGGCGACGTTCGAGGTAATGGGCACCACGTGGGTCTGCCACACATTCACACCGAGCACATCTTCAGAGGACACCACCACGCACGGTCTGCGCCTGTCGAGCTCAATCCAGTACACCGAACCCCGCGCTACCACGGTGCGGAACGCTCCATTCGCTCCATCGCTCGCAACGACTCCGTCGCAGTAGGAGGTTTGATGCCCGACAGTTCGGCGTCTGCCAGCAATTGCTGGGACAGGCCCGCAGCCTGGTGCGTGGCGGCGTGATGCCGAAGCTGATCGGCAACCCAGGTGGAGAACGGAACACCGAGGTTGTCGATGATTGGCACGACGTCATCGGGAACACTGATCGTCTTGTTTGGCACGTACGCATCATACATACATACAGAGGTCTAGTTCGATGCGTTTCGCCACGCGCTGAACGAGGTGATTGGTCCGTTCATTGGTCGGCGGAGCCAGGGCCAGGGATAGAGCGCTGTGATCTCCAGCCGATCGCGGAGCCAGGCATTGCCGGGAACGGGAGCGAATGTGGTTGCCAACTTCAAGTCGGCGAGTTCGTTGGCAGGGTCGCCGAGGCGTACTTCGAGCGGACGGCGGTGTGCGAGACCGGAGAGGCATTCCGCAAGGAACACCAGCCGTTTCCCGGACAGTCTCAGGCGAGCGAGCAGTGGCTCATCGAATACGAAAACAACCGGCACATCCGGGTGCGCCTCGAGCGCCGGGTCGCGGTCGCCCAGCGACTCAGCGGTGATCCACACCACGTCGGCATCACCGAACTCAATCGGGCGCCGCGGGCCAGCAGCGACGGTTGGGTCTCCCACGCTACGAAGGTGGCCGTCATCGACAACCGGTTCGAGCCGCACATCATCGGGCCACCGCTCAATCGGGCAGTCGCCATGGTGAGGGCAGGTCTTACACAATCCTGGTGCGCGTTTCTCGACCTGCCAACGAGTGAAGCCGTACCGCTTTCCGGTGCCGGCACCGATAGTCCATTGCCACCCTGTTCGATTCGCGGCTCGTGAGCCGTCGAGTAGGTGAGCGAAGAACCGGTCCTCACCCTTGCGCCAATCAGCACCGTGGCGCACTGTCCAGTGCGACGCCATCCACATTCGGGTCTGGTTCACCATCCACCCGTCGCGCTCCAGCTCCCCAATCGCCAGCCGTACACACTCCAAATCGGTTGCCCATGGATCATCAACTACAGCGGCGTCGGGCGGCCCGGGCTGAAACCGGATCGGGTCAGCCAGACGACGGCCGACGCGCGCATAGAGGTGCCGGGAGTACTCCTGCCAGAGAAGCTCGTCGGTGAACTTCTCACGATCACGCCCCGCCGCCCCGGCCGTCGCCGCCCACACCTCTGGCAACGTGAGCAGACCGTGACGAATGTAGGGAGACAGCATCGTTGCCCCACGCCGCGCCTGCGGCAGCACCTCGTTTCGCCGAGCCGCGTAGCCCCCGATATCGAGCCCGGCGAGTGCAGCATCAGCAACAGATTGCCCTCCGCGAATCGAGGGCGAGGCAGCCACCTCACCATCAACGAGGTGCCCAAGAAACGAGGCAACCCATCTCACCTCGTCGCCCTCTTCCGGGACAGGCAGCACGTGCGCCACTACGGACCAATCCGCCGCAGACGAATCGGGCCCTTGGCCCTCGATGGGTCGACGACAGCGCCTCGCTGCACCATCTCAATTCGACCCTCGACGACTAGACGTCGCGCAGCCGCTCGTGTCGGTTCCATCAGCTCGCGCCACTGCTCACCGCCAAGCATCCGGGCGACCTCCGACGGGCAGATCGTTGCGGATGCTGGCCGCGCCGCCAGAACATCGACGATGGCCGACTGCAGCGCTGCGTCGATTGGCCGGACACCGTGCGAGCGGCACGCAGCCGAGCAGTAGCGAACTGCATCCCAGACGCGTGCCCACTTCTTTCGCCACTCAATTCCACGCCCGCACACGACACAGAACTTGGCCGGACGATCCATGCAACCCCAACGTACGCGTGCGGAAGTGGGCGCGCACGGTCGAGCACCGTGGCGCCCTACATCGTGGTCTCCGTCAACCGTCAATCGCCGGCGTCACAACGAGCGTGATCAGGCCAGATGCGTCAGACGGGTTGAACCCTGGTGAGCACTAGCGGATGCGTTCGATGTGGCGGGCGACCAAGCCCTCCAGCAACTCCTGGCGGCCGCTGACGTGGGCGGGCTCGACGTTGTTGGCAACCAGGTCGTCGTGCATCTGCTGCAACGAGACGTTGCCTGCCAACACGTCCTGCGCGTTGTTCCAGCCGGCGTAGCGAGCATCCCGGTGTGCATCCAGCTCGCCGCCTTCGATGATCGATGCAGCCGCCAACAGCGATCGGGCCATCGTGTCCATTCCGCCGACATGCGCGATGAACAGGTCGTCGCGCGACACCGACTGGCGGCGCAGCTTGCAGTCGAACATCAGCCCGCCGGTGGTGAACCCACCTCCGCGTAGGATCTCCAACATCCCCAGCGTCATGTGTTCAACGGAGACGGGAAAGCGATCGAGATCCCACCCGAGACGGTCGTCTCCGGCGTTGGCATCGATCGAACCGAAGATGCCGTTGTTGACGGCGACCGCGACCTCGTGTTGGAAGTCGTGGCCTGACAGCGTGGCGTGGTTGACCTCGATGTTGACCTTGATCTCGTTCTCCAGGCCGTACTTCTTGAGGAAGCCGTACACCGTCGCCACGTCATAGTCGTACTGGTGCTTCGTGGGCTCCATCGGCTTGGGCTCGATCAGCAACGCGCCTTCGAAACCGATCGCGTGTTTGTGCTCTACCACCAGGTTGAGGAAGCGGCCGAACTGGTCCAGCTCACGCTTCAAGTCGGTGTTGAGCAGCGTCTCGTAACCCTCGCGGCCACCCCACAGTACGTAGTTGGCACCATTCAGCCGCTTCGTCGCGCTCATGCAGTGCGCCACCTGCGCGGCGGCATAGCGGAACGCCGCCGGGTCCGGGTTGGTCGCCGCGCCGGCCATGAACCGGCGATGCGAGAAGGCATTGGTGGTGCCCCACAGCAGCTTGATCCCGGTGCGTTCCATATGGCCTTCTGCAACCTCGATCATCTCGTCGAGGTTGCGACAGCTCTCCGCGAACGTCGCGCCGGCCGGGGCGATATCGACGTCGTGGAAGGAGAAGAACGGCGCACCTAACTTCGAGAAGAACTCAAAGGCCGCGTCCATCTTCATCTTCGCGGCCACCATCGGGTCCAGCGTCGGGTTCTGGCTCGGGTGCCACGGGCGGTCCATCGTGGGGCCCCCAAAGATGTCGAAGCCATCCCACGAGAACGTGTGCCAGTAACAGACACCAAAGCGCAGGTGCTCGGCCATGCTGCGGCCGGCCACCACCCGGTCGGCGTCGTACCAGCGAAAGGCCATCGGGTTGTCCGAGTCTGGCCCCTCGTAACGAATGACCTCTACGGTGTCGAAGAACTCGGACATCAGTGTGCTCCTTCAGTGATCGTGTGATGTGTTGACTGGCTGGTGTGGCTCGGCGCAGCGGTGGACCCGCGAACGACCAACGTGGTTGGCAGCGCGACGTGTGCCGGCGCCCGCTCGCGCGGGGCCGGCTGCTCGATCAATTCGATCAGGGTTCTCACGGCGGCGAAGCCGAGGCCCTGGATGGACTGGTCGACCGTCGTGAGAGGCGGGTTGGTGGTCGCCGACTCGGGCACGTTGTCGAACCCGATGACCGACAGATCGTGGGGCACGACCAGACCCAACTCGACAGCGGTGCGCATGGTCTGAATCGCCGACAGATCGTTGGCCGCGAAGATTGCGGTCGGCCGCTGCGGCAGTGAGAGCAGCTGACGCGCCGGGCCCTCCGAGGTGGCTTCCTTGAAGCCACCCTCCACCACCAGCACTGGGTCGAAGGCAATTCCCGCCTCCGCGAGACCTGCGCAATACCCGCGCTCGCGCGCCCTAGCCGACTCGAGATCGCGTCGACCGCCCAGAAAGCCAATCCGTCGGTGACCAAGCTCGAGCAGATGTCGGGTAGCCGCCAGTGCGCCCTCGAAATTCTGCGAAGCGAAGGTGGGGAACGATGAGGCCCCGGTCTGCGGATCGACGGCCACCACCGGCTGATTGAGCGACACGTCGGCAACTGTTGGCGTCACCAGCACCGTGCCGTCGGCCAACGTCCCGCTGAGCCGCGAGAGATACCGGCGCTCCCACCCGACGAGCTCGCCGTTGTGTCCACCGCAGTACACGATGAGTTCATAGTTGGTGCCGCGCAGCGCATTTGAGGCGCCCTTCAGCACCTCGGCGCTGAATGGTTCGATGTCGGCCACCAGCACCCCAATTACGTTCGTGCGATGGGATCGTAAGCTGCGGGCGATCAGGCTGGTCTCGTAACCGAGGTCGTCGATGACCGCCTTCACGCGATCAGAGGTGGCAGGGGCGACGCCGTAGCGCCCGTTGACCACTCGCGAGACGGTTGCAATGGACACGCCCGCCTGCTCGGCAACGTCACCAATTGTCGCTCGCTCAAACATGCGATCTCCACTATCAGGGCTTGAATCTCGTCATGAAATCGTTGTCGAGAACGTTTACAACGTACCGCGCACAACTCCACCGCCGCAAGCGCTACGAAACCTTCTTGGATTCAAGGTGGAGGACGAACTCAACAGGGAGTAGGCCAGGACCACGCGACGCACGACGTGGGAGACTCCACCTTGATGGACTCGGCTGATCACTTTCGCCCCCGATGGTGGCCGCTTGCGGCAGCTACTGCCACGCTGCTCATGGTGCTGTGGCTGCTGCTGTTCACCTGGAGTGGCATTCTCGGCTCACACCCGGCGTATCTGATCTCACTGATCGTCGTCGGGCTCGCTGCCATCGCCTGGGGAATCTGGGCGGGGCGTTCCACCGCACCCGAACGCACCCCACGACGTATGTGGCTCTCCCGAACCGGCATGGTGGTGGGCACCGTGCTGCTGCTCAGCATCGTCGTGTACCCGCGTCCGCTGCCGGCCGACCAGGTCGCTATCGACGCGCTTGCGGACAGTGGCACCATCGACGTGTCGGTGTCGTCGTCGCAGATTCGCATGGACCCCGTCAGAGATGTCCGATCGGTCGGCGTGGTCTTCTACCCCGGCGCAAAAGTGGACCCGCGGGCGTACGCGCACATCCTGCGCCCGTTGGCGGAGGACGGGTACACCGTTGTCATTCTCAAGCTGCCGTTCGGGATCGCGTTCTTCGACCGCAACGGAGCGGCAGCTGTGGTGGGCCGCAACGACGCCATCGACCAGTGGGTGATCGCGGGCCATTCACTCGGTGGAACCGTCGCTTCCGGCTTCGCCAACCATAACGACCGTCACGAGATTGCTGGCCTGCTGCTATGGGCTTCGTTCCCCGCCAGCAGCCTCGCTGCGCGAACCGGCCTCGACGTGTTGTCGATCTCCGGTGGCAACGACGGCCTGGCGACGCCGGCGAAGATTCAAGCCTCGCGCACCGACCTGCCGCCGGCGACGCAGTTCGTCGAGATCAAGGGGGCGCTGCACGCGTACTTCGGCGACTACGGCGCGCAGGACGGCGACGGCACCTCCGGCGTGTCACGCGATGTTGCGCAGACGCAGATCATTCAGGCAACCCTGGTGCAACTTCGCCGAATCGAAGACGCGTAGAGCCGCATCAAGCTTCCGCTCCGTCACTGTCGATGTGGCGGTGCACACGGATGTCGGCCAGCGGGCGCACCAACGGTTTGCGCCATCCAACGCCCGCCGCCAGGCCCGGCGGCGGCCACAGGTTGTCGCGGCTGTACGCCCACCACTCGAATGGGTTGAGGTAGTAGGAGCACGACTCGACGATATGACCCAACGGCTCCTCGCGCCTCCGCCTCGCCCACAGCAGCACACCGCCGAGCGCGCCCAACGCCGTCCACCCGAGATAGAGGACGAGATACGTCGGCCCGAACCAGCGGGCTTGCCAGATGTGGACCGCTTCATGGTCGGTGATCAGCTTTCGACGGCGGGGGCGCGACACGTCGCCGGCACTGGAGATCACGTTGCCAACCGTGAGCGCGAACCCGGCCTGGAGGTGCGCGCCGCCGCGGTACACGTGGCGGTTCTGGCGATGGCTCAGTGATCGCTCATACCCACCTCGATCGTTCGACACGCAGGCGGCGATGTGGGCGATTAGCCCAGCGGCCACCGGGACCGTTGCCCACGTGCTGTCCAACACAAACGCCAGCGCCCCACGGCACGTGCGCCACGCGTACACGTGGCGCCAACCCGACAACACACCGTTGCCGCCAGCGACAATCGCCATCGGCACAGCAAGAACGGGATGCACCAGGCCGCCCATCCACCAACCCAAGGCTGCACCCACCATAGCGACCGCTGCGCTCTCCATTGCACGCGCAACGGTGGACACATGGCTGAGCCTCATGATGCTCCACGCTAGGCGCGAGCGCTGCGTTCGTGATTCCTATCGGGCGATAAGAGCGGCCAGCGCCGCCACGGCGACAACAAGGCCGACGGCGGCCATCGTGAGGCTGCGCGCACGGGGTGCTCGTGTCAGGTCGCCGTCCTGTTTCGGC
>JAYVVY010000267.1:0-5963 GCA_043786575.1 Ilumatobacteraceae bacterium | reverse complement strand
ATCGATGCGTGGGTCTCGTCGCTGGCGCCCGAATCGTTCATCGCGACCGTTCCGCTGCTGCGCCGAACCTTCGGCGGCTTCGAGCCCGCCGAGCGTCGCCAGCTGGGAATGCTGCTCGTTGATCTTGCCCCGGCCACCGGGTCTGGCTTCGGCGCGGAGATCGATGAGGCGCGTGCTGCGGCGGCGCTCGTAACCGTTCGACAGATGTTGGGTGTCGCGTCGTGAAGGTCGCGTCGTGAGCGAGTTCCCGGGTCGCGTCAGCGATGGCGAGCGGTCGCGCCGTTGGCGGATGGTGTTGGGCGGCACCGAGGAGGGCGATGGGGACAGCGCCGGCCAGGGCGTCACCGGCCTGCAGTTGGATGGTGTGGATGCGCGCATCGACGCGGCGCTGGCGGCAGTGTACGACGCTCGACCCGGCCGGCGTGGGGGAGGGTCGCGTTCCGGTGGCCTCGGTTCGTCGGCGCCTGCGGTCGCGCGTTGGCTGGGCGACATTCGCACGTACTTCCCCAGCAGCGTGGTGCAGGTGCTGCAGCGCGACGCCATCGACCGGCTGAAGCTGCGCCAGCTGCTATTGGAGCCCGAGATGCTGAGGGCAGTCGAACCAGACCTGCATCTCGTGACGCTGCTGGTCGAGCTCAACAAACTGCTGCCCGACGCCACACGAGCGACTGCTCGCCAGTTGGTGGCGCAGGTGGTCGAGCAGATCGAGCGACGGCTGGCGTCGCGCACAAAGCAGGCTGTGCATGGCGCGCTGGCCCGCTCGCAGCGCACCCGTCGCCCACGCCCTGCCGACATCGATTGGAGCCGCACCATTCACGCCAACCTGCGGCACTACCTGCCCGAGCAGCGCACCGTCATCCCCGAGCGACTAGTGGGGTACGGCCGGCGGCAGCGCAGTCTCTCGCGCGACGTCATCGTCGCCATCGACCAGTCAGGCAGCATGGCCGACAGTGTCGTGTACGCCTCGGTGTTCGGGGCGGTGCTGGCCTCTGTGCCCGCGCTGCGCACCAGCGTGATCGCATTTGACACTGCGGTCGCAGACCTGACGCCGCTGCTGCACGACCCGGTGGACGTGTTGTTCGGTGTGCAGTTGGGCGGTGGCACCGATATTGCCCAGGCAATCGGATACTGCCAGCAGCTGATCACGCGTCCGGCAGACACGGTGCTGATACTGGTCAGCGACCTGTTCGAGGGCGGCAACTCGGCCCTTTTGCACGACCGGATTGCGACGTTGCAGCAAGCGGGCGTATGTGTCGTGGTGTTGCTCGCCCTCAGCGACGAGGGTGCCCCTGCCTACGACCACGCCCAGGCAGCAGCGTTCGCGGCGCTCGGTGTGCCATCGTTCGCCTGCACACCCGATGCCTTCCCGGATCTGCTGGCGGCAGCGCTGGAAGGCCGCGATGTAGGCCGCTGGGCCAACGAACATGGCCTCCACACTGCGGTCGCACCCGCTTCCGTTGGCGGCGGCTGAGGGCGTCAGCGCAGGGACTGCACCCGGTGGATGGCTACGGGGCGAGCCATGCCCTTGAGCTCGATCTCGCCAGCGGGCTCGCTGACGACTGAGGTGCCCAAGGCAATCACTACCCGCTCGGCCGCCAGCACTTCGCCGCCCTGGGCCTGGCCGCACAGGCGCGCGGCCAGGTTCACCACGGTGCCGATGGCGGTGTATTCGTAGCGGCCGTCGAAGCCGATCTGGCCGCAGGTGGCGTAGCCGGTGGCGATGCCCACGCCGAGGCTCAGGTCGTGCCCGCGGCGCCGCCACTCTTCGGCTAGTCGCTCGGTGTGGTCGCGCATGGCCAGGCCGAGGGTGACGGCCCGACGCTCAGGGCCCTCGCAGGGGATGGGGTCGTTGAAGAACACCATCATCCCGTCGCCGGTGAACTGCGACAGGGTGCCGCCCTGCTCGAAGATGACCGGGCCGACGGCGTCGTGCATCTCGCGCAGCACTGCCATCACGTCCTCCGGCTCTGACCGTTCGGCGAACCAGGTGAACCCGCGCAGGTCGCAGAACAGCACCGTGATCTCGGCTCGGTGGCTCTGCAGCATCGAGGTGCCACCCGCCTCCAACACCTCCACCAGCTGCGGTGGCACGAAGCGGCGCATCACGCTGAACCGTTCGACCTCCTGCACCTGTTCGGCGACGCGACGCTCGAGCTCGGTGTTCCATGCGGCGACTTGGGCGAGCAGCTCGCGCTCGGCGTCGCGCAGGCGCTTCTTCTCCAGGCACGCAGCGACTCGAGCCTTCAGCAGCACGGGATCGAAGGGCTTGGGCAGGTAGTCCTCGGCGCCGGCTTCGATGCAGCGCACAATGCTGGCCATGTCGTCGAGGGCCGAGATCATGATGACAGGGATGTGGCGGATGGCAGGGTCGGCACGCACCCGTTCCAGCACCGCGAAACCGTCGAGCCGGGGCATCATCACGTCGAGCAGCACGAGGTCGATGCCGGTGTCGGGCTGAGCGAGTGTTTCCAATGCTTCGACGCCGTCGCGGGCCTCGACGATGCCGTAGCCCAGCTTGGCTAATCGCCGGCCGAGCACGTTGCGGTTGGCTTCGTCGTCGTCGACCACCAGCACGGTTTCCAGCCGGCCCGGCAGTGGCGCCGCAGAGTCGCCGACGTCGCGCTGCACCAGCAGCGGCCCTGCGGTGAGACGTGCGGCCAGCGAGCCCAGGCGTTTCGCCGCGACTGACAGCCGCTGGACGTCGGCCCTCGCGAGGGAGGTGGTGGCTGCCAACCCGTCGACTGTTGCCGTCAGGTTGCCGACGAGGTCGGTCAATGCCGAGACCGGCACGAGCGATGGGCCATCACCGAGGAGCGCTGGCACTAACTCCAGCACCTCGCGTGCGTGCGCTCGCACGGCCTCCAGCGCCTGCACGTCCGCGTCACTGGCGTCGTCTTCCTCCAGCAGCAGTTCGGCGTATCCAATGAGGTGGTTCACGGGTGTGCGCAGCTCGTGGCGAAGCTCGCGGGCTTCCTCCGGTGTCACTCGGGCGCCTCCACGCCGAACGCCGCCATCTTCGCCAGCAGGCGGGGCAGGTCGACCGGCTTGGTGTCGTAGTCGTTGCAGCCGGCCTCCATCGCCTTTTCCCGGTCGCCGGGCATCGAGTGCGCGGTGAGCGCGATCACCGGCAGGTGGGCGGTGGTCGCGTCGGACCGAATCGCTTGGGTGGCTTCCCAACCGTTCATCACCGGCAGGCTCATGTCCATCAGCACGAGGTCGGGCATCTCGCTGCGGGCCATCGCCACGCCCTCGCCGCCGTCGACGGCCATGACCACCGTGAAGCCGCGCCGCTCCAGCCGTCGCGACAGCATGTCGCGGTTCATCTCGTTGTCTTCCACGATCAAGATCTTCGGCATGGCGGTTGGGTCTCCGGTCAGGTCATGGCGGCCGCATCGGGGTGCGGAATGGCGCGAATGGTGAGGCCGTCGATGCCACGGAAGTCGACGGGGTTGACGGTGTACAGCGGCAGTTCGTTGGCCAGCGCAACTGCGGCGATCAAGGCGTCGTAGGCCCGAGCCGCAGGCTTGCGACCGGCCTGACGGAGGTTGGCGGCGACCCAGCCGAACCGACGCGCGGCCGCGGCGTCGAACGGCAGGGCGCGGAACGAGGATTCGGCTAGCTGCAGGTGGGCCTGGCGAATGGCGCGCTCGCGCGGGTTGTCGGTGACGAGCGGACCAACCGACAGCTCGGCAAGGGTGATGGTGGTGATCTCCGGATGCTCCGGGAGAACCGATGCATCGCTGAGCCGGTCGAGCAGGATCACGGTGTCCGTGTCGAGGATACCCCGGACGTCGGGGTGCTTGGCTGGTCGGGTGGTGGCGGTCATAGCGACGGATCCAGCACGCTGTCGAGGTCGGCTCGGAACGCAGCCGCGTCGAGCGCGGGTAGAGCGCGCCACCGGGCCAGCAGGGCCGTGGCATCGAGACCCTCAGGTGGCAACGGCACCAGTTCGGCCACCGGCACCCCAGAACGCGTGATCACGACCGTTTCTCCAGCGAGCACACGGTCGATCACCTCGCCGCCGTGGTTACGGAGATCTCGGATGGTCACGTCAGTCATGTGCGTAGTGTATCACGCGTGAGACGTCGCGGATCGGAGAGCTCGCCGGCGCTCCAACGGAGGTCCTCGATGCTCGGCGCGCTGACCCCGGGTCGAACGCCGAGGCCGAGGATCACAGTTGGCTCTGAGAGGTGGCGCTCGGCAGGGTGACGGTGAAGGTGGAGCCGACGCCGATCTCGCTGGTGACGGTGATGTCGCCGCCCATCATCTGGCAGAAGCTGCGGCTGAGCGCAAGCCCCAGGCCGGTACCGCCGTACTTGCGGGTGGTCGACACGTCGGCCTGCGAGAACGCCTCGAACAGCCGCCCCATCTGCTCGTCGGTCATGCCGATCCCGGTGTCGGTGATCGCGAAGTCGACGGCGTCGGCACCCCGGGTGATCGCGAGCGTGATGGTGCCGCCCTCGGTGAACTTGGCCGAGTTCGACAGCAGGTTGAACAGCACCTGCTTCACCTTCACCAGGTCGGTGTCGAAGGCGCCGACGTCGGCCGGGCAGTCGAAGACGAACGTGTTGCGGTTCTTCTCCACCTGTGGGCGCACGATCTGGTCGACCTCGGTGACCATTGCGGCGATGTCGATGCGTTCGATGAACAAGTCCATCCGCCCGGCCTCCACCTTGGCCAGGTCGAGGATGCCGCTGATGAGGGTGAGCAGATGCTTGCCGGCCGACTGGATCTTGCCAAGGTCAGGGATCAGGGCGCCGGCACCGATGTCCTCGCACTCCTCGGCGATCAGTTCCGCGTAGCCGATGATCGCGTTCAGCGGGGTGCGCAGCTCGTGCGACATGTTGGCCAGGAACTCGCTCTTGTGCCGCGACGCGATCTCGAGTTCCTCGGTCTTGGCCTGCAACGCGCTGAACAGCCGAGCGTTCTCGATCGCGATGACGGCCTGGTCGGCGAAGGTCTGCAGCAGTTGCTTCTCCGAGTCGGTGAAGCGGACATCGCCCGTCCGTTGGACGGTGACCGCACCCAGACATTCGGTGCCGCTCACCAACGGTATGACGCCCCCTGAAAACGTCTGGTGGCCGGAGCGAATCAGATTGGCGGCGAGAACCGGGAAGACCTCCGACAGTTCGCCCGTTCGAGCAGTGAAGTAGCGAGCTCGGCCGCTCTCGATCACCCAGGAAACGAGTTCGAGCCCTGCGTTAGCTGTCGACAAGTCCGCCGCTCCCACAGTGGCCGCCGGCACGAGCGAGCCACCCTGGTAGACGTTCAGAATGGTGCCGTACCCGCCGACCAATCGATGGGCCTGTTGGGTCAACTCGTCCAACACTGCGTCGAGGTCGAAGGCCGAGCGGCTGATGGTCTGCAGCACGGCGGCGACGGCGGTCTGCTGCTCCAGCGCCGCCTTCACCTCACGGTTGCTGTCCTGTAATTCGTGGAACAGGCGGGAATTCTCGATGGCGATCAGCGCCTGGTCGGCGAAGGTCTGGACGATCACCTCGTCGCGCTCGGTGAACGGCCGGCGCTCCTTGCGCATGAGAGCGAACGCTCCGCTGAACGTTCCCGGACGGGTGAGCGGCACCATCAAGTACGCCTGGCGACCGTTCCCGCGGCCGATCTCCCAGTCAGGGGCCCGCTCTGGGTGTCGGGTCTCGTCCAAGTCGGGAATCGCGGAGATGTCGAAGTCAGACCGGTTGACCTCGCCGGCCGCCGTCCTCCCGACACGATTGTCAGCCCCAACCGGATAGACCACTCTGTCGATGAAGGCCAACTCGTCGGCGGTGTAGCCGTGGTGAGCCGCGACCCGGAACCGCTCGTCGCGTGCCTGCCAGATCACCCCGGAGTCGGCCTCGCACAGGCGGGCTGCGATGCCGAGCACCTGGCCGAGCACTGGCTCCAGGTCGGTGGGTGAGCTGCTGATGATCTCGAGCACCTCGGCGATCGCCGTCTGCTGCTCGAGCGCC
>JAYVVY010000266.1:0-13811 GCA_043786575.1 Ilumatobacteraceae bacterium | reverse complement strand
GCCTCGCCGTCGGCTTGCTCTTCCAGGGCAGTCAGTTCCTGATCGTCGAGCTCACCGCGGTGACCGTTGATGGTCTCTATCTCGTGCATCAGGGCCTCTGCTTCGCGGGGCGCAATCACCGTCTTCAGCTGCGCCTCCAAGCGGGTGCGCTTCTTCGTCAGGTCGGCGGCGGCGTGCTCGGCAGCCTCGATGGCGGCCTGCGCGGCGT
Source organism: Ilumatobacteraceae bacterium (assembly GCA_043786575.1). Lineage (GTDB taxonomy): Bacteria > Actinomycetota > Acidimicrobiia > Acidimicrobiales > Ilumatobacteraceae > UBA668. Next base: position 13,603 of record JAYVVY010000266.1, on the reverse strand, counting down.
CGATGCGTTGCTGGGCAGCTGCCATCTGGGCGCGCAGCGCAGCCAAAGCCGCAGTGGCCTCCTGATGCGCGATCACCTCCGGCAGCCGAGGTCGTTTGTGGGAGATGACATCGAGCGCGGTGTCGATGTCTTGGAGGGCGAGAAAGGCGGAAGCGTTCATGGACCCTTCTTCTGTACCACAATGTTGGCCGGCGGGAACGCACACGGGTACACATACGTCCGCGTATCGATGGACGGCATGGGTGCGTGCGGGTCGAGAACATCGAGCGGCACGTTCGTCCCACTGGTGATCTGTTGCACCACGGCCTTGGGCACGGTGGTCTCCGGAGGCGGCGGGTCGCCGGGCAGGGTCACCGGGGCCTCCGTGCTCGTGGTGGTCGCTGTTGCGTCTGGACCGGTTGCCGGCAGGCTGCCGCTGACCAGCTTGGCCAGGCACTCTTCGCCGGGCCAGTACAGCCGGGCTGCCTTGCGTGGGCTCGCCGGCGGTGGCGGCCAATCGAGCACCGGCAGGTTGACGTGCGCTGCCTCCATGTAGGCGCCCCAAATTCGGGCCGGGTAGTCGGCGCCCTGCACTTTGCCATTGCGGCCCATCTCGGCGGCGAATTCGGGGATGTTGTTCATCGGCGTGTAGCCGTTGGGGTCGCCCACCCACACCGCCGTGGTGATCTGCGGGGTGCCGCCCACGAACCACGCATTGGTGTTCTCGAACTGGGTGCCGGTCTTGCCGGCGGCCGGCCGCGAGAAGTTGCGCAGGTTTCGGGCACCGGTACCCGAGCGAATCACACCCTTCAACGTCAGCGCCGTGGCGTCAGCGACACCCGGGTCCAGCACCTGGACGCCAGGGTCGACGTGCGTGTAGAAACGAGTGCCGTCCGGCTGATCGACGAACTCAACGAAGTACGGATCGTGATGCAGACCTTGGTTTGTAATCGTCTGCATGCCGGCAGCCATGTCCATTGGGGAGAGCGCATTGTTGCCGGTGGCGGTGGCCCCAATCGCAATGAACGGCTCGTGGTCCTCGACAGGCTGGCCCTGGTAGAAGTACGCCGAATGGGCCATGCGGTACACGGAATCGACAACGCGGTGCAGGCCAATGGAGTAGCTGAGCCGCACGAAGCCGCAGTCGGTCGACGACCAGGTGTTGCGACCATTCAGCGGGCCGATCTCGATGCTGCCACCCTTGATGACCAGCACCTTGTTGTCCTCGTCCGGAACCGAACATGGCGCGGTGCCGTTGATGATGTCGTTGGTCTGAGCTCCTGCCTCGTAGGCCGTCGCCAGGATGAACGCCTTGATGCTGGAGCCCGTTTGGCGGGGCACCAACGTCATGTTCACCTCGCCGCCGGGAACGTCGGCACGCAATCCTTGACCCCCAACCATCGCTCGTATCGCGCCGCTGGTGGTGTCCAGGCTGAGGACTGCAGCGTCGAAACCGAGGGCGGAGTTGGGCAGGATGTCGCGTGCTTGCTCCGCCTGCAGCTGCAGGACCGGGTCCAGCGTGGTGTGAATGCGAAGTCCGCCGCGGTAGAGCAACGTGGCCCGCTCCTGTTCGGTTGCTCCCAGGATGGTCGACTTGGTCAGCAGGTAATCACGCAGCGCAAGTGTGTAGTAGGTGGGCACCGTGCTGAAGGTGGAGATGGTACGCACGCGGTCCGGTATCGGCCAGTTCTCGACGAGGTCGGCACCCTCGACATCGGTGATCAGCCCGACTGTTTGTAGACGGTCGACAACCTGCAAGAACCGACGATGTGACTGCTCGAGGTTGCGGATGGGGTCGTACCCCGACGGCGAGCGAACAAGCCCCGCCAGGAACCCGCCCTCGATCATCGTGAGCGCGCCGACGTCCTTACCGAAGTACACCTCGGCGGCCGCCTGCAGGCCGTACGCGTTATTGCCGAAGTAGACCGTGTTGAGATAGCGCTCCAGGATCTCGTCCTTGGTCAACTTCTTCTCCAACATGGTGGCGTAGTGCGCTTGCAACGCCTTGTAGCGGCCGTCGCGTGGCAGCCCGGCAAGGAACTCGTTCTTCACGACCTGTTGCGTGATAGTGCTGGCACCCTGCGTTGGTGCGTCGCTGGCGAAGTTGGACAGCAGCGCACGGAAGAAGCCACGAAGATTCACGCCGTGGTGCGAGTAATACTCGTTGTCCTCCACCGCCAGGAGCGCGTCGATGACCGAGACGGGCACTTGGTCCAGCTTGATCGGCTGACTGTTCTCACGTTCGTAGACCGCGATCACGTTGTTGGCGATGTCGTACACGAGGGTGCGCTGAGACAGCGGCTGGAACTCGGGCAACACCACGGGAAGCTCTTCGTGAGCGTTTGCCACCCGCCACAGCCGTGGGGCAACAGCAAGTACGACGCCTGTGGTCAACAGGGCGCCCGCCAGGATGATGGCGACGAAGCGGAGGGGCCAGGCCAATCGGTGCACGACGCTGACAGGCTAGTTGCGGCACGGCAGCAGCGGGGTTCACCTCACGCGTTACCGTGCGTTGCATGACGCTTCGCCCCTTCCGCTTCGGCATCCAGGCTTCCAACGCGACCACCCGTACCGAGTGGGTGTCACTCGCTCAGCGCAGCGAGGGGCACGGCTACTCCGTGCTGACGATGCCCGACCACTTCGGCGACCAGCTCGCCCCGGTGCCAGCGATGATGACTGCCGCCGACGCCACCACCGACCTGCGCGTGTGCGCGCTCGTGTTCGACAACGACTACAAACATCCCGTCGTGCTCGCCAAGGAACTGGCAACGATGGACCTGCTCAGCGACGGCCGAGTCGAGATCGGCCTCGGAGCTGGCTGGATGATCAGCGACTATGAGCAGTTGGGTATTCCGTACGACACGCCCGGCGTGCGCATCGACCGCTTGTTGGAGGGCCTCAGCATCATCAAGCAATGCATGCAACCGGGCGCCTTCTCACACTCGGGCCCGCACTACACCATCACCGGTTATGACGGTCTGCCCAAGCCGGTGCAGGCAAAGATGCCCGTGCTCATCGGTGGCGGTGGCAAGCGCGTGCTCGGCATCGCCGCTCGTGAGGCGGACATCGTGGGCATCAACCCCAGCATGCACGCCGGAGTCGTCGGCCCAGAAGCGTTCGCTCACATGACGGAGGATGCGGTCGACGAGAAGATCGCCATCGTCCGCGCGGCGGCCGGCGATCGGCTCGACGACATCGAGATGAACATCCGTGCGTTTCTCGTCAACGTCACCGACGATGGCGCAGGCGCCCGCGACCGTTTGGCAGGAATACTCGGTGTCGACACCTCGATGCTGCTCAGTTCGCCGTTCGCGCTCATCGGCTCACCTTCCGAACTGATCGAGCGTTTGCTGGAGCGTCGCGAGCGTTGGGGTTTCTCGTACGTGATTGTCGGCGCCGAAGACGTCGACAAGTTCGCACCGGTCGTCGCCGCACTCGCCGGCAAGTGAGGTGACACGCATCGCCTTGTACGGGGCCGGCTGGGTTGCGATGGCGCACGCGGCGGCCACTCGCCATCTCGGCTTCGAGCTCAGCGCTGTCGCCTCACGTACTCCCGAACGAGCAGCCAAGCTCGCCGAGCCGTTCGGCTCTACCGCGGTGACCTACTCAGAGCTTCCCGGCAACGCCGACATCGTCGCGGTCGCGACTCCGCCGCAGTGCCACGCCGCCGACGCCATCCGGATGTTGGATGCCGGCGCCGCTGTCCTGCTGGAGAAGCCGTTGTGTCGCACGTTGGACGAGGCCGATCAGTTGGTCGCTGCCGCTGCCCGCCACGGTGGCCGGCTGCTGTACGCGGAGAACTTGGCCTACGCGCCGATCGTGCAACGGATGATCGCGCTCACGCCCCGTATCGGTGCGCTGACGCATCTGGAAGTGCGCACGCTGCAGGGATTGCCGACGTGGGGGGCGTTCACCACCGACGAGTGGGGCGGTGGCGCACTCTTCGACCTCGGGGTGCACCCGCTCGCCATCGCTCTGCTGGTGGCGAATGCCGCCGGCGAAGGGTCACCGGTGGCAGTCTCCGCGCAGCTTCGTGGCGGCGAGGGCCACAACAGCGACGAGCACGCCGACGTGTCGTTGCGCTACCGATCCGGGCTCGTCACCCATGTGGAGTCCAGCTGGCAGGCGGGGCCCGAGCCGCTGTGGGATGCGCAGGTTGCCGGTGAATCGGGCGTGGTGCGCGCAGAACTCTTGCCAGTGCAGTCCCTGGAGTTGAACGGCGAAGCGGTCGCGCTGCCAGCCGCAACCAGCCAGATTCCGATGTTGGATCAGTTGGGCTACACCGAGCAACTGCGAGCGTTTGCCGGCGACCTTGCCGCCAGTCGCGAACCGATCATGAGTGCCACCGTCGGCCGTCATGTGCTGCAGGTAGTTGCGGCCGCATATCAATCTGCTGGCAGGCACGGCGATGAGGTCGCACTGCCCTTCACAGGACCACGCGACCTCACCCCCTTGCAGTTATGGCGCCAGGGCTAGCAGCCCACGGCACACGCCTGGTTCAGACCGGGCGAACCTTCAGGGCTTCGTCGCCCTTGCGGCCCTGGCCGATTTCGAACTCGACACTCTGGCCCTCTTCGAGCGACTTGTAACCCGACCCGTCGATGTTGGAGAAGTGGACAAACACGTCGTCACCGCCCTCACGAGAGATGAATCCGAAGCCTTTTTGGGCATTGAAGAACTTTACGGTCCCGATGGTCATTGCTGTACCTCTACTTCTGAGCCGCCCTAGTGACGACTCACCACGACACACTAACCAACACACAGAGGCCGTTGTTCCATGAAGCCTTCAAATTCCAGCGCCGAGCTACTTGGCTTGCGAGGCCAACCATTCGTCGCGCAGGATGCCGTACAGCACATGGTCGTGGTACCGACCGTCGCGAAGCTCTGCTTTGCGCACGACGCCCTCGCGGGTGAAGCCGGCTTTCTCCAGCGCCCGCTGCTCGGCAGGGTTGTCGATTGCCGTATCGCTCTGCACGCGGTGCACGCCGTACTCGCGAAACAGGTGGTCGACGAGCAGCCGTTGGGCCGTGGTGCCATAGCCGCAGCCGCGGAACTCGGGAAGCAGGGCGATGCCAATCGCCGGGCACGCGCTGCCCTCCGAAGGCCCCCACCGCTCGGGCCGCCACGACACATCGCCGATGGGCTGACCGTCGAGCTCAACCACCAACCGGCCGCCGCGCGGGTCCAGGAAACCGTCGCACTGAAACTGGTGATGCAGGCGTCCGAGCAACTCATCTGGGTCGGAGGGCCCGGACCAGTTGTGTTCGCCGACGGCGTCGCGGTCGGCTGCCATTGCCACCATCCACGACAGGTCGTCGCGCAGAACGGAGCGAAGACGGATGTCGGGCATGTGGTCAGTGTGCAGCAGCGGAACCCTGTTCCCTCGCACTCAGAGTAGGTGTTGCCGCGAGTTGCGGCCAAGATGAGGGCATGGCTTCGCGGCGCACCCACATTGACAACCTTCGTGACGGCTTCTTCGACGTCTTGGTGGTCGGTGGTGGCATCAACGGCGCCGTCACCTCAGCCGCGCTTGCTGGCCGCGGTGCATCGGTGGCGCTCATCGACCGCGGCGACTTCGGGCACTTCACAAGTCAGGAATCGTCGAACCTGGTGTGGGGCGGTTTCAAGTACTTGGAGAACTACGAGCTGCTCTTGGTCTTCAAACTGTGCCGCTCGCGCAACCGTTTGATGAAGGCCTACCCGGACAACATCAAGGAAGTCAGCTTCCTCGCCAGCCTTGACGAGACGTCGCCGTTCCCGCCGTGGTTCGCCGCGCTCGGTGCATTCGGTTACTGGATCATCGGCCAGTTCGGTACTCGCTACCCGCGCCTGCTGAGCAAGGAGAAGATCCGCGAGGAGGAGCCAGTCATCGACACCACCTCGGTGCGTGGCGGCATTGAGTACCGCGATGCGTACCTCATCGACAACGACTCTCGCTTCGTGTTCTCCTTTGTCCGCTCGGCGATGGATGCCGGCGCAACCGCTGCGAACTACATCGAGTTGGTGTCAGCGGAACGCGATGGCGAGCGGTGGATCGCACAGCTGCGCGACGTTGACTCCGGCGAGGAGTTCACCACCTCGGCGAAGGTGTTGGTCAATGCAGCCGGCCCGTTCGTCGACGAACTCAACAGCGGCTGGGGTGCCAAAACCGAACATCGCATTGTGTACTCAAAGGGCATTCATCTGGTCGTACCGCGGCTCACCACTGACAACCACCAGCGGGTACTGGCATTTTTCGACGATACGCAGCGCCTCTTCTATGTGATCCCGATGGGGTCTCGTTCGGTCATCGGCACCACCGACACCCGCATTGATGAGCCGTTCACCGAAGTCAACGACGAAGACCGCACCTTCCTGCTCGATCAAATCAATCATCGCCTCAACCTCGACAAGCCGCTGACGGTCGCCGACGTGATCGCCGAGCGCTGCGGTGTGCGCCCACTCGTGGTCAACACCGGCGGCGCCGACCAGCGCGATGTCGACTGGACATCGCTCAGTCGCAAGCACGCTGTGGAGACCGATCGTCGGGCCCGACTGGTCACCATCTTCGGCGGCAAGCTGACGGACTGCCTCAACATCGGTGAAGAAGTCGCGCAGGCCGTCGAGTCGTTGGGTGTGCCGCTGGAGAACGACCTGAAAAACTGGTACGGAGAGCCGGCGAAGGCAACCCGCTCCGAGTTCTATCGCCAGGCGCGGCTGATGAAGATCGACGCGCTGCGCACCAAGCCCGACGTCGAGCCGCTCAGTGATCGTCTGTGGCGCCGCTACGGCCGCCGCGCTTTCTCGATGCTCGAGGCCATTCGTGACGACCCGCGCATGGGCGAAGACATCATGGAGAATGCCGACTACCTGCGAGTCGAGCTGCATCTGGCGGCCAGCACGGAGATGATCACCAAGCTGGAAGACTTCATGCGCCGCCGCTCGAAGATCGAGCAGGTGGTCAGCGATGAAGTGATTCGCCATTCGGAGGGACTCGACGAAGTCGCCCGAATTCTGTTCGGCGACGACGCCGAACGACGCCTTGCCGAATACCTGGAGGACTAGCCGCCATTCAGCCGACGCTGATGGGTATCGAACGCGGACCACGCACTTGGCCGCCGGCCCACGTCACCTTGGTCTCGTCGACCACTTCGAACTCGGGGATGCGGGCCAGCCACTCTTCCACCGCGACGCGAAGTTCCATGCGGGCCAGGTTGCTGCCGGCGCAACGATGGATGCCGGCACCGAATGCGAGATGACGGTTCTGCTCGCGGTCGAGGATCACCTTGTCGGCGTCGGGGAAGACTTCCGGGTCGCGGTTGGCGGCGGGGAAGTTCATCAGTACGCGTTCGCCGGCCTTCATCGGGCAGCCGTTGTAGTCCTTATCTTCGATCAGTCGACGAGCCATGGTGACCGGGGCGTACGCACGGAGGAACTCTTCGATGGCCGTCGGCATCAGTTCTGGTTCGGTAATCAAGCGGCGACGATCGTCGGGGTGTGTGGCAAGGTGCCACATCGTCGAGCCGATTGACGACCAGGTGGTGTCGATGCCGGCGATCAGCAGCAGCGCGCACATGCCCATCACAACGCCTTCGGTAATCGGTTCGCCGTCGTTCTCCGAGTGGAGCAGTTCGGTGATGAAGTCGTCCTTCGGCTCCGCCTGGCGCTCGGCGACCGCACCCTGCAGGTAGGTGATGATGCCGACGATGCCGCGGCGTCGACGCTCGGGGTCGTGCGCGAACTCCAGTACGTCGCGGACCCACTCGGTGAAGGTGCCTGACATGTCCTCCGGCACACCGAGAATGTGACCAATCACGCGCACGGGAATTTGCTGCGCATACTCGGCTGCGGCATCACCCTCGCCGCGAGCAAGCATCTCGTCCACCAGCCGGCGGCACAGTTCACGGGTGAACACCTCGTACTCGGCCACGCGAGCTGGGCTCATCGTGGGCAGAATCAACCGGCGCGTCCAGGTGTGCAATGGCGGGTCGGCGCTAATGGGCGGCACGCCCGAGGTGAGCACGGCCGGCGCAGGCGTCGCTCCGGCCCCGGGGTCGACGATGGGAACGACGCTGATGCCGTTGCCGCTGGGGAAGGTCTCGATGTCGTGAGCGATCGCGTAGACGTCGGCGTAGCGCGTGGGCAGCCACGACCCACCCCACCGATCGGTGTGCGCCATCGGGCACGCTGTACGCAGTTCGTCCCAAATCCCAAACGGGTCGGCCACGTAGCCGGCATCGAAGATGTCATAGTCCGTCGCCCAATCCAGCACCGGCGCCGTGACCGGCGCACCAGTGGTCGTGTCGTTGCTCATTGCGCTCGAACCTCCATGAAGTGACTGTCACCCATCCTGACAGAACCCCTAGGCCAGCGCACTGGTTAGAACACTCGGGCGCCGCCCACGGGTTCTCGCCACCTTGATCCGAGCAATGCCGCTAGGCGGCGACGCGCTTCGCCGGGGCCGTGCGAACCGCCGTCTTCTTTGCCGGAGCCCTCTTTGCCGGAACCCTCTTTGCCGGAGCCTTCTTCGCCACTGCCTTGATAGCCGGGGCCTTCTTGGCCGGGGCCTTCTTTGCAGCGGCTGACTGGGCTGCAGGTAGCTTCGTCGCAGACGGCTTGGCGGCAGGCTGTCCGAGGAACTCGTTGATCCGGCGCGAGAGATGCTCAATCTCGCGACGCAGTGATTCCAGCTGCGAACGGAAGTCTTTGTCGATGGACTTCATCCACCGGTCGGAGGTCTTCTCGCCTTCGTCGAAGAACTTCTGAATCCGCTTCTCGATCTGCTTGACCTGCTTCTCTACATCGTTCGACAAACGCTTCGACGTATCGCTGAGGCTGCCCAACAGTCGCTCAAGGACTTCTGGGGTGGTAGTGGACTTGCTCATGATGAGCTCCTTCCTGTGGTCTCCATCCAGCATGCACGCGCCGCAGGGTGCACCATTAGGGGCGAAGGGCCCGATCTCGGAGAACTGCGTTGCGTGAGCCGCTCGTTGGCCGTCAGCCGACGCTCCGGCTCATTCAGATCGAGCAGGTCGACGATCATTGAACGAAGCTGCGCCTAGCGCAACGATGAGGTGAGCCCCATTTGCGCTGTTACGAGGAAACGAGGGACTCGAAGGTCGTTCGGTTTGGAACATCGGGCGGGCGACGAAAGGACTCTCCTCGGGCGATGAATGCGTTGATTCGCGCGGCGACCAGCGGATCACCAAAGATCTCTGACGGCGGAGCGAACAGATGTGCCATCTTCGCCACCGCGGCACCCACTACCTCGTCGTGCGCCGCGCACGCGAAGGCCGCCGCCGCGAATCGGGACGCTGGCGTCTCTGCCGGTTCGAAGCGTTCGCCCAGCACTCCTGCCGCAAGCCGCTCGAGGGTGGTGGAATCGGTAGCGACCTGCGTGTCGTACCAAACGCCGAGATGATCGTCGGTCCAGTTCGCGAACGCGTCGACAAAACCGACCGGATCGTCCGGTGCGAGGTGAGCGACCTTGGCGAGCCGTTGGGCATGCATCAGCCCCATCGAGATTCCACGTCCGAGTGTCGGGTTGGTGTGCAGTGCCGCGTCGCCGATTACAACGATGCCACCGGCTATGGGACCGTCACTACTCGTGATGCGGCGGCGCCGGTTTTCGATCCTCGACATCATCGAGATGTCACCGATGGGCAGACCGACGCGAATCCACGGCGCCGAATGCGGTACGGCGTGCAGGAACGCCTCGAAGTGGGTTGGGTCGCGTAGCGCTTTGCGGTACGGATCGTTGACGGACAGCGTCACCGTGAGGGAGAACGTGTCGTTGTCCGCGCCGAGAGCGAAGACGGTCGCGTAATCAAGTGCAACCGACGCCGGGATCTTGCTGACCGGAATCTCGCACCCGGGCTTCACGCTATAGAAACGGGTCAGATAGAAGAATCCGCAATCTTGGCGTTCCTCAATCGGTGCTCGCAGCCCGGCCTGAGCGAACCACTCGGGTAACGCTGAACGACGACCGCTGGCATCGACCACGAGATCTGCGTCAATGCACGAGCCAGACCGCAGATATGCGCCCGTCACGACTGGCACCGCGCCCGCTGTCGACACCCGCAGACCCACGACGGCATCGTCGACCAGAAGAGTGACGCCGGCCTCGCGGGCAACGATCCTTCGTAGCTCAGCCTCCGCGACGAGCCGCCGACTCAAGAGCATCTTCTCATCCAGCGTGCCCGCACCGACGACTACCGGCACCTCATGGACACCGCGAGCGACCAGTGCCGCAACCACGTCGGGGGCCTCCTCGACCAGTACCCGCCGCGCCCGACCAAGCAGAGCATGCGACTGTCGCGCCTGCGGAACACCCGGATGCAGCCAATGGTCGACATCGTCGGCCGGCGTTCCCTGCGGCGGCGCACCATCCCGTTCGACCACAGTGACGACGTGACCGCGGCGTGCTAGAAACAGCGCCGCGGTCAAGCCAGCAAACCCACCCCCCGCAATCACCACACGAGCCACTTCACACCCCCTTGCCCCTCGATCGTGCCACCCCCTGGACGGGGACGTGGAAGTCGGTGGCTTGATCAGTCGCGGTGTTTGATGCCGTTGTTGTCGACGAGGTTCCAGAGGTTGGCAGCGGCGGCGCCACCACTACCACTGAACAGCACCGGGTCGGCCAACCCACTTGCTGAACCGGTCGCCGCCAGGCCGGGCGTGAACGTATTGATCGACGCCCTGCAGTTGTCGAGCCCGCTGGTTGTGCAGCTGGTCGCCGCTCCAGTTGTCGGTGTGAGGGCCACACCAAAGATGCCGTGGGCAAGGCCGACAGAGTCGAAGGAGGTTGAGATGTAGTCGCCGACCATGCGCCCCTGGCTTGTGTTGGCCGCCCATGTCGACGACATTCCGCCGATGATCGTCGACGCGGTGGTCCATGTGCCGCCTGCGTTTGCCGACGACGTGAACCCCACACTCAGCTGGGTACTGCGGGGCGGATAGAAGTAATAGGTCAATCCGAGCTGGGCCGTCGCTCCGGAAGTCGCCTTGTTGACGGCCAGGCCAGGAATGAAGTGATCGACGCCGCTGCTGGTGCCGTCGATCGGAATGCGGGTGACGGCCGACCAGCTGGTGCCGGTGGCGTTCAGCGAGTGGCTGATCACGATGTCGTTGGCTTTGCATGCCTTGCGAAAGCGACAATCGGTCCACGCCACGTAGACGGTTCCGGTGGCGTCGATCTCGGCCGACGGCAACGGACCTTCACGCAAGCTGCCCGCCACTGTGTGATGCTTGATGGTGGCGATCGTCGTGACGGCGCTCCAGCTCAAGCCGCCGTCGGTTGAGTTGAACGCGCCGATGCCAGTCTCGTTGGCGTTGGCCGTCGGCACGATGACCGTGCCGTTGGGACTGACCACCGGCTGCCCGCCGATCACGCCAGCATTGTTGGTCAGCGCCGCACCCCACGTGAGTCCGCCATCCGTGGAGGTGCTCATCTCCAACCGGTTGCCCGCGCCGTTGTCGTCCCACTCTGTGTAGCAGTTCCCATAGAACGCGCTCGATACCGAGTTGTCGCACACGATCCAGTTCTTGTCGGGGCTGAGGCTGGTGTTGTTCGTCAACACGGGCGTCCCCCAGGTGAACCCGCCGTCCGTCGAGCGACTGGTGTAGATAGCCACGCCTTTGACCCCACCCGCCTCCGTCAGTACGAGCGACGAGACCATCCACACGTTGTCCTGCGCGTCGTACGCCACGGCTGGGTCGGTCACGCGGTCAAAGGTGCCTGCAGGGCTCGTGTACTTGGTCAGCCCAGGGAGCAGACCGCTGGCCCATGTGGCGCCATTGTTCGTCGATGTCGAGAAGCCAATGGCACAGGCGCCACCGTCAAAGATGCGGCCGACCTGATATGAAGCCACGATCGTGGAACCGTTCGAGAAGCTGTCCGGCTCGACACTGGCCTGATGATTGGTTGCGCCAGAGGCGCTGCATGTCGCCTGAGTGAAGGGGTCGCTGCCGATCTGCACAGCGACCGGTACCGCCGATGCCACGACCACCGGCACCGAAAGTGCAACAGCGACTGCGGCCATCACCCCGACGACGATGCGGTGCGAACGGCCCTTACCGATGTGCGTTCTCATGATGTCCCCCCCGGATGCCATGTGCTGCGTTGCCGCAACCGTACAACACCCGGGCCAGACGCAATTTCGGCTGTGTGGCGCACCGCGTCGCGAGACGGATCGATACGGCGCTCGACCTCCCGGCATTCAGTCGCTGAGCGCTCCGGCGAATCGATCACGGTTCCGGTCTGCACGCGCTTCGGCGGCGGTTGCGGCGGCTTCGTCACCTGTCGCGTGTAGCGCTCGCGCCCGCTGTCGCCAGTTGTAGTTCGAGCTGTCACGTACGCTGAGGCGTTCGGCGGTCAGCGCCCGGGCAAGTTCGTGCTCGCCGGCCCTCAGGGCCGCTTCCAGCAATGTGCGTTGCAGCGCGTCTCGCTGGGCATGCGAGCCGCCGAAACGGTGCAGGTGACGACGGATCGGCATCAACGAGGCAACGGCCTCGCCGTATCTTCCTTCACCAAAGGCAATGACGGCGTCGCTGGCGGGAATACCGATCTGGTCAGTCATCCACCGATTGGTGCCGCCGCCGTGTGCGGCGTAGGCGCGACTTCGTTCGAGTACCGCCCGGGCTTCGTCAAGCCTCCCGCTTCCGACATTGGCCATCACCGCGTGCAGGTCGTTGAACGCGGACCACGGATCATCGGCCAATTTCAACGACCAAGCATCGGCAAGCGGCGCGAAACGGTCGCCGGTGTCGGCACCGTCGAGCAGGAACCGCCACAACAGTGCGGTGGCGTCGAGCATTTCGATGGGCACACCCGCCGAGCCGTCGTGATGCAACTGTCCGTCATAGATCTCCAGCGCTCGTTGCAGGTCTCCGGCTTCCAGGCAATACAACGCAAGGTGCCACCAGTTGTGCACCGTGAACAGATTCCCCGTGCCCCAATCGGCTTCGCGAGACCGCATGAAGCGCAGCCCGTCATCAACCCGTCCCTGCATTTCATAGGTGTGCACAACGGCGTGCACAGCCCACACGTCGTCACGGTTCGCCGCGATCGCGGCCAAACCTTCGTCCTCTGCCGCTCCGTAATGCCCGGCCTCTTCCAACCCAAACGAATGCATTCCACGAACGAACCCGACGTGGGGGTGACTCGGGTCGAATTCGGGCAGCGAACGACCTACCCGGTCACGAAGGTTCGCCGCGTCGCCGAGGAAGAAGTCGAGCTGATGACCCAGCGCAAGCGCAAGCAGATCGGTGGGCCACCGCTGCAGCGCCACGTCCAAAATTTCCGACGCCTCAGCCCATTCGCCTCCCAGCCAGGCGTCAATGGCAGACGAATGGAGCAGCTCGCGAGGATGGCGGGCCGTTGCGCGAAGGTTGTTCGCCGCCCCAATCGCTCCGGCCAGATCGCCTGTATCGGTGCTCATCAGGTGCAGGTAGGCAATGAGCGCCTGCCCCATGGGGACTGTGGAGTGGTCGTTGGCCAGGGCATCGGCGGCGATCAGGACATCCGGATGAAAGCGGAGCAACTGGTCGATGGCGTGGTTGTACACGCGAACCGATTCGGTCGAGCCAGTCATTGGCGAACCATGCTCGTCGTGAATCACAGTCGACATACGAACCCCCGATT
>JAYVVY010000265.1:0-11422 GCA_043786575.1 Ilumatobacteraceae bacterium | reverse complement strand
AGAACGTCCGCCCGCTCTGAGCAGCAACGGTCGTGCCAAGCGCGACCGCGAGCGCGCCAAGCAGGAAAAGGCGGCGATCAAGAAGGATCGCAAGCAGGCCGAAGCGTCTGCTGGGCCATCACCTGAGGAAGCAGAGGCGGCTTTGGCCCCAAAGCGTCCGCAGGACGATGTGCTCTCCGATCTCGCTGCGTTGCACCAGAGTTTCGACGACGAGTCGATTTCATTTGAGGATTTCGAAGCGGCGAAGGGCCTGTTGCTCGCACAACTCGCTGTCGAGTAACTGAAAACGCATTCCGTCGCCAGCCGGCGCACCGAGCAATCGGGGCGCCGGCTGGTGCCGTTTTGTGGCGCGCGCCGTTTGCGGGCATACGGTGCGCGGGGCGGTGAGAGATGCGCGGGGCCGTTAGAGATGCGCGGTGAGGGTGCCGCCGCGGGCGGGTTGGTAGTGCAGCCGTCCAAGGCCGTACTTGACCATTGGGCCCATGGTGAGAGCGAACACCAGCGTGCCAGGACCCAGCGCGCCGCCGATGAGTGCGCCCACGACCAGCGGAAAGCCGTCGCTGATCCAGCGGGCGGGCACGATGCCCATGCCACGCACGACTAGACCGAGCATGAACACTTCCGAGGGGCCCGCACCGAGTTCGGTCGTGATCACCAGACAGATCGCAACCGCGATGATCACGATGCCCGCAACGAAGAAGCCCAGCCGCGGCACCATCGCGTGCTGCACCGGAATCACGCCGAGAAACACGTTGACCAGCGGGCCAATGATCACTGTTCCGCCGATGCAGGCCCACCCCAGCTTCGCTCCGAGCAACCACCCCGCCAGGTAGAAGGCGCAGGCGTCGATCACAAAGGCCACGCCGAGCGACCAACCAGTTGCGTTGGCGACGCCGGTGTTCAGCACGTCGAAAGGTGCCACGCCCAGCTCGGCACGAATCAGCAGCGGCACACCGATGCTGACACCCATCCACGACCCAACAAGGCGAAGGGTGCGAGTGAGCGGTGACATGGCCCGGAGGAACCTATCTGAGCACTCCCAACCAGCGCGAGAGGAAGGCTGTGCACACTCGTAGCATCTCTTCCTGGGAGGTCTTCGATGAGTACGGATCAATGGATGGTGGCGCCCCTCACCGGAACGTTCGGCGCGGAGCTGACCGGGGGTCGGCTGGCTGACGGCGTTGACGGCGAGTGGCTGCACCACCTGCTCACCACTCATCTAGTCCTGGTCCTACGTGGCCAAGACCCCACTCACGCCGAGCAGGTTGAGCTTGCTCGAGCGCTCGGCGAGCCCACGCCGGCCCACCCGGTGGTGCCAGGTCACCCCGATCATCCGGAGACACTTGTCGTCGATGGCGCGTTGGGCGGTCGCAATGCCCGCTGGCACACGGATGTCACCTTCATGCCGACGCCTCCGGCCGCCTCCGTGCTGGTGAGCGATGCAGTGCCTGCGTACGGCGGCGACACGATGTGGGCCGACACGCGCACCGCTTTCGAGTGCCTCGCTCCCGCGCTGCAGAGTGCAGTGGAGCAACTGGAGGCGGTTCACCGCATCTCGCCGCTGGCCTACTGGGGCGAGCCATTCGACACTGCGTTGGGTCGCGAGGACGTGCAGCAGTTGTTCGATGACGCCAGAGGGGTGCCGCCGGTGATCCATCCGGTTGTGCGGGTTCATCCCGTCACGGGTCGCAAGAACCTCTTCGTCAACCCCGGCTTCACCACCCACATCGTCGGCATTTCGCGCATCGAAAGCGACGGGCTGTTGCGACTGCTGTACGAGCACATGACTCAGCCCGAATTGGTGATGCGTCACCACTGGGCCGTCGGCGACATCGTGATCTGGGACAACCGTGCCACGATGCACTACGCGGTCGACGACTATGGGGTTGTGGAGCGACGGATGCGCCGCGTGACGATTCGCGGCGGCAAGGCGGTAGGGCCGACCGGAGCCGAGAGCCGCATTGCCGACGACCCGCTCATCGCCGTTCGCTAGTGGCGATCACTTCACCACTTCGAACGGGATGAACATGCCGTTCGTGTAGTGCTTCGCAATGTTGCACACCAGCTGGTACTTGCCAGCGACGAGATCGAACGTCTTCGCCTTTGTCGTGCCAGGCTCGAACTCGGAGATCTCGTCGACCACCGTCCATGCCGGATCGTCCTCGTTGAACTTGCCGTCGGCGCCGATCTTGATCTGGCCAGGAGCGACATCGGTCTTCACCACGAGCATCTCGTGCGTGATGGTGCCGTAGTTGGTCATGGTGATGGTGACCTTGCCCTCCTTGGCCACGTCAGAGGTCACGTGGATCGCCCACTGCCGCACGTCGCCGCTGATCAGGTTTTCGGGGGTTGCCGATGACTGGCCACCGCTGGACACCTCGGTCGCGTCTGCCGCGCTGAGCGCGTCGTTCGGGTCCGGGGCACAGGCCGCGAGCGCGGGTGTGAGGGCGAACGCCATCGCACCCATGATTATCAACAGCCGTGATGAGCGAGTTTGATGCATGTTCCCGTCCGATCCCCATCGGGGGACCTTGCCCACAGTGCCTCGGGCCGGTAGTGATCCGGCATCGAGCGCAGCTGCAGCGGCCCCGCGGCGAAACGCTAGCAGTCTGTGCGGAGCGTGGCGGACGGCGGTCGCTCGTTCGCCATCCACGCAATTGCACCACCTGCCGCAGCCACTGCCGTGCTGAACGACGCCTGTAGCAGATACCCGCCCGTGGGCGCCTCCCAATCGAGCATCTCGCCGGCGACGAACGTGCCGGGCAGGCTGCTCATCATGAACCGGTTGTCGAGTTCGTCGAACGACAAACCGCCCGCCGTCGAGATTGACCGCCCGATAGGCGCGACCGACAGGACGGCCAGTGGCACAGCCTTGATCAGGAGAGCGAGCTGGTTCGGCTCTCGGGGAATCGCATTGCCAGTGGCCTCCCGAAGAAGTGCGACGGCGACTGGCGCCAAACCCAGTGACCGGCGTAGGAGGGAACTCGCCGAGTCCTTCGGCCGTCTGCCGGAGAGGCGAGTGGCGACAGCGTCGACAGTGAGATCGGGATGGAGATCGACGAAGGCGGTGCACACTCCGTCACGCTCGATTGCGTCGCGAACTGCGGACGAGACCACGTAGATCGGGCCCGACTCCAGTCCACTGTCGGTCACCGTGATGTCGCCGCGGGCCATCGTGGCCCCGACCGAGATGCGTGCGTTCTTCAAAGGCACGCCGGCGTATCGCTCGGCAAACAGCTTCGACCAGTTGAGGTGGAGTCCACAATTGGCGGGCCGCAAGGGACGGACGTCAAGACCGGCTGCGATGAACGCAGGCACCCAGCTGCCGTCGGACCCGACTCGTGGCCAACTGGCGCCGCCGAGGGCGAACACCGTGACGTCGCTGCGAGTGCACACAACTGTGCCATCCGATGTCTGGAAGCGATGAACCCGAGGGTCCGCAGCGCCGTCCATGTCCGGTCCCCAACCCAACCAGCGGTGTCGCGTGTGGATGCCGACGCCCAACTCGGTGAGCCGCGCCAGCCAGGCCCGCAGCAAGGGGGTCGCCCGGAATGCAGTCGGAAAGACTCGGCCGCTGGAACCGATGTACGTCGTCTCACCCAGGCCCGCCGCCCATTCACGAAGTGCTGATGGTGGGTACCGGCGAACGGCCTCGCCGACGAGCGGCGCAAATTCGAAGCGCTCTGCCATCTGGTCGATTGGCTCACTGTTGGTGAGGTTCAGTCCGCTGCGGCCGGCCAGCAGCAGCTTGCGACCCACCGATGGCATGTGCTCGTGCAGGTCCACTTGAAAGCCGTCGGTCGCCAACACTTCTGCTGCCATCAGTCCGGCGGGCCCGCCCCCGATGATGGTTGCCGTGCGCCGTGCGGACGGAGCGGACGGCAGTGACACGGCCACAGACTACGGGTGACCGACGCTACGCCAGCACCGCCGCAAGGTCGTCGTAGCCGAACCGTTGTGCATGTTGGAGGGCCGTGACGCCCTCGCGATCGGCGAGGTGAGGGGCAGCGCCCGCGCCGAGCAGGATGCGCACGATCTCCTGGTACCGGGTGGAGCCATCGCCGAGGATGACCGCTTCCAGCAACGCAGTCCAGCCGAGATCGTTGATGTGATTGACGTCGATACCCGTGCCGGCAACGCGTCGCACGTAGTCGACATGGCCCCGCTCGCTCGCCGGAATGATGGCTACACCGCCAAAGCGGTTCTTGATCGTCATGTCGGGGCCGGCGGGCAGCAGGATCTCCAGCATTTCGACGCTGCCGGTCACGCCAGTCGCCAGCCACGGCGTGTCCAGTCGGTGGTCGACCGCATTTGGGTTGGCGCCCTTGTCGACCAGTAACCGGGCCACATCCAGATGGTCGCCGATGACTGCCAGCAGGAGTGCGGAACGTCCGTGTGCATCGCGGGCCTCGACTCGGGCGCCGACGGCGAGTGCGCTGGCAGCGCGATCGAGTGCTCCCGACGCGGCTGCTGAGAGCAGCGCCGCGTCGGGGATCTCAAGGGGGTCGACTGGTGTGGTCATACCCCATCCTCTCATCAGGCCGTAGCCCACGGAGAGGTCAACTAAAGAGGCTGACTCCGCCGGGCCCGACCAATAGGCCGACGACGATCAGCACGATGCCCTGGGTCATCTGCTTTCGCGTGAGCGCGATGATGCCGGCGACTACCAGCACGACCGCAATGATCCACAAAATGAAACTCATGAGTTACACCTCCTCCGACTGAATTGAAGAATTGCTGAGCGTCGGCGGCACGATGACCGTTGGCTCAATGAGTGTCGCCGCCATGTCTGCCGGGAGCGAACTCGCCGGCGCACCGACGGTGGTGCTGCGGTGACGGCCGCGAAGCGGTTTGGTCCAGGTAGCAACTGTCGTGCGCACCGTGACCGAGTCACCCGCAACCGGGGTCGCCGAAGGCTTCTGGCCAAGCGCCTGGAGCACCTTTGTGCGATTGGACCAGGCTGCGGCTCCAAGGCCAGCGATCCAGAGAGGGCGAATTGCTCGCCGAAGTGAACGTCCGAAGTTGGGCATGACCGGTGGTACCCGCGACCGCGCCGCTGTAAACCTGGCCGAGCAGAAAGTCGCTACTACATGGTCTGGCGGATGCGTTCGGGATACGCGTCGTCGTATGCCTTGCCGTCGAATGCTCCATCCGTGATGGCCTGCATGATCTGACCAACGGAGGGCAGTTCGCCAGGCGTGCGGTGTAGCGCAGGGTCCCACAGGTGTGAACGGATCAGCGCCTTCGGGCACTGGGTGTAGACCGACTCGATGGTCACGACGATCACGGTGGCCGGCAGCTTGTCGTCGAGAGCGAACGTCGCGCGGAGGGCGTCGTCGGTGGACAGCACCGCCGTGCCGTTGACCCGTAGCGTGACGCCGATACCCGGCACCAGGAACAGCAGCGCAATCCTCGGGTCGGTGACCAGGTTGCGCAGCGTGTCGAGGCGATTGTTGCCACGCCGGTCTGGCAGCAGCAGGGTTTGTTCGTCGGCGATGTGGACGAAGCCGGCCGGGTCGCCGCGCGGCGAACAGTCCAAGCCACCTGGCCCCGAGGTGGCCACCACCACGAATGGGGCAGCCTTGACGTACTCCATCGTCAGGGGGATCAGATGGTCGATTTCCTTGTCGATTGACGTGGGGACCGCCGCACCGTAGAGCGCCTCCAGCTCGGTAATGCTCCGAACAGTGTTCACGTGCCGCACAGTACCCGCACGGTCGATGAGTGCCGCCGAGAATTTCTGCCGCTCGTGCCTACCTACCGGTCAGTAGGGAGAGTAGAGTTGAACCCGTGACGACCTCCGAAGCCGTGGTTCTTACCCGTACTCACTCGCTGAACGATGTGCGCGACATCATCCCCGAGGCGTGCTACCAGCGTTCGGCGGGCCGCGCAGCGCTCGCGCTGGCGCAAGCGTGGGTGCTGTACGCCATCCCTATGGTCGGCCTCGCGCTCACCAACAGCTGGTGGGCGCTGATCATTCTGTGGGTGTTGGCCGGGCTTGCCGTCTCGGGCCTGTTTGTGTTGGGCCACGACGCCTCGCACATGGCCCTGCTGGACTCGCGCAAGATCAATCGTCTGGTTGCTCAGGTGTGCATGATCCCTAGTTTCCATGTGGAAGCCGCGTGGGATCTTGGCCATAACCGCATTCACCACGGGTACACCACCCGCCAGGGCTTCGACTTCGTGTGGCACCCGGCCACTGTTGAGGAGTACGCGGCAATGAGTCGTTTCGCTCGCCTGCGGCATCGCTTCGAATGGTCCCGCTTGGGCTCCGGCGCCTACTTCCTGCGCACCGTGTGGTGGCAGAAGATGTGGCGTTTCAACGCGCCGGGCAAACGTCACGATGCCATCGTGCGCGACAAGATCGTGCTCAGCGTGGTGTTGGCGTTGGCCTTCGGCGCCGCGGCCACCTACGGCGCGCTGACGGCTGGCGTGGTCGGCGCGTTCTGGGTGCCGTTCAAGATGCTGGTGGTGCCGTTCCTGCTCTTCGTCCAGATCATCGGCTGGACGGTGTACGTCCACCACGTGGCACCGGACATTCGCTGGTGGCCGCGCAAGGAGTGGTCGCAGTTCAAAGGCCAGATGGAGAGCACCACCATCCTGCAGGTGCCCGCAGTGGTCAACGGGCTGTGGTTCCACAACATCTTTGTGCACGTCCCGCACCACGTTGATGCTCGCATTCCGTTCCACCAGCTGCCTGCGGCGGCAGCGGCCATCGCCGCCAACTACCCCGATACGGTGCGCTCGGGAAAGCTGTCCATGCGTGAGTACGTCCGCGATGCGAAGGCGTGCAAGTTGTACGACTTCGAGGCCGGCAGCTGGTTGCCGTACTCGGCCGCGTCCACCAACTGACACGCCATCGCGCTCGGCGGAACTTAGGCTGCTACTTGACGGCGTTGCCCTCAGCGTCGATGACATACCAGACCCCACCGATGCCCTGGCCGTTGACGTCGCCTGGTGCGGCATCACCGGCAAAGCTGTAGAGCGGGTGGCCATAGAAGGTGACCTGGGTGGAGCCATCGGCCGCCGTAGCGGTGCCGACGTCCTCGAGACCCAAACCCTCGCCGACGGTTGCCGGGCCGTCGCTGACGAGCGCAGGCCAAGTGCCCAGGCAGCCGGCGCTACACGTCGAGGTGTTGGGTGTGTCGTTGCCGTAGACGTACAACGTGTTGCCGTTGCTGTCGACCACGATCGTTCCAAGGGTGCTGTCAGCGAGCTGAAGTGTCGCCCCAGCCCCAGCCGGCGCGGTCGTGTCGGCTGTGGCGGTGTCGGCCGTCGTGTCGGCCGTCGTGTTTGCTGGTGTCGTGGCGGCGGGTGTGGTGTCTGCCGAGGCCGTATTCGCCGGCGTCGAGCCGCCGTAGCCGGAGCCGGAGCCCGACGAGTCGTCACCGCACGCGGCGAGCGACAACGCCGCCAGGGGCATTAGGAGCAGGAAAGAACGAGTGCGCACAGTTGACATGACGGAACCTCCACGTTGATCGATGTTGCAGGGTTGTACGTGTGGCATCGCGTCCTGGATTGCGGCAATCCTTCTGCTGCCGAGATCCGTACCATTCACATGGTGCGAATGACCAACCGGCACGATCGGCTCTCCGATGAAGCGCTGCTCGCCGCAGTGGCGTTGGCGGAGCGCGATGCCATGGCCGTCTTCATTCGGCGTTTCCAGAGTCGCGTGTACGGTCTGGCAGTCACCATGGTGAACGACCGGTCGTTCGCACAGGACGTGGCACAGCAGGCATTCGAGCGCGCGTGGCGTCATGCGGCTTCGTATGACGGTCGGCGCGGTGCCGTCTCCACCTGGCTTTTGACGATCACGCGAAATCTGGCAATCGACGCGCTGCGGGTTCGGCGCCCGGAGCCGATGGACCCCTGGATGGCGGCGGACCTGCTGCCGCCCGACGCCAGCGATCCAGCGCGCAGTGCTGCTGACTCCGACGACGTTCGGCGGCTGCGACGCGCACTCTCCGCGCTCCCCGAGGAGCAGCGGCGCACCGTGGTCTTGGCGACCATCGGCGGGCGCACAACGGTCGAGATCGGACTGCTGGAAGGTATCCCGACTGCAACGGCCAAGACCAGGCTGCGCACAGGATTGCGGCGCCTGCGCGAATTGACAACGAGCGAGGTGGGGCAGTGAGCAGTTCGGAATGCAATGAACTCGACGATCAGCTGGAGGCGCTCGCGCTCGGTCAGGTCGCCGAACCTGAACGGTCGCTGCTGCACGCTCACGTTGCAATGTGCAGCTCGTGCCGGGGCCGTTTCGATGAGATGCTCGGGCTCACTGACACGCTGCTGGCGCTGGCCCCAATCCACGAACCACCTCCCGGGTTCGAATCTCGAGTGCTGGATCGCCTGAGCATTCCGGAGGCGAAACGCTCGACGCGGTCGGCAATGTTGCTGGGGGTTGCCGCTGCCGTGCTGCTCGTGGTGGTCGCGCTGGGTGCCGTAGCGCTCGACCGTCGCAGCCGCGATGAGGGGGTCTCGGTTGCCCGTTCCGGCGTGATCGTTGGTGCCAGCGGATTGCGAGTCGGCGGTATTCAGTTGGTTCGGGGCGATCAGCCGTATGTGCTGATTGCCATTGACAATCCCAGGCCGGGGTCCGATCCGGTGAGCTGTCAGCTGCAACTGGCCGACGGACGCAGTGTGATCGTCGGTTCATGGTCGTACACCGACATCCGTGGTGGTGTCTGGGCGGCTGGCCTCGACGATGCGTCGCTGGCCGCCGTGGCCATGCAGATCGTGGACAGCGACGGCACCGTGGTGGCCAGCGCCTCATTGCACGCGTAGGCGGGCGGGCAGGTGAACAGCGTTCAGTGCTCGAATCTGATGCGGCTCCACCTGTCTGGCTGATGGGTGTCGTAGACACCGTGACTGTTCAGCGCCATCGCCGGGTGGGGCATTACCTCCGCGCCGCCCAACTCGAGGCGCTGGAACCTGCCGAGGAACATTCGCCACTCATCGCCGTGTTGGGGCGGCAGTGATCGGCCGTCGGCCAATGGCGCCATCGCGCTCCATGGAATGGCGATCTCCAGTGACCACCCACCATCGATGTCGGCGTTGTCGTTGAGGGTGCCGTCCACCATCACGGCCGTCTGCAGGCCGGGCATGTCGAAGTCGGTGAACGCCCACCGCACGCCCCGTGGATGGTTGCCGGTCCAGAAGCTGGCGGCGGTGCGGTCGTAGTCGCCGCCGAATGTGTAGGCGGCGGGGCTGTGCACATCGAACTGCGGCTGATCGAATTTGCCACCTCGAGTGAACGCATCGCGCCAGATGAAGAACACTTCGTAGACGGTGTTGGCGGCGTTGACTTCCAACTCGTAGTAGCAGTTACGGCCGTCGATGAAGACCTCGAGGTCGTTCTCCTGGAAGACGATGCTGTCGCGTTCGGTCAGCTCGGCGCACACGAATGGCTCCTCGGCCACGAATGCGAGGTAGAGGTTGGTGGAGTCCCAGAGGATGGCGCAGCGGGTGTCGTACATGCACGGTCGGCCGGACGCCATGTCGACGAATCGGCGGCTCCACACCGCGTCGGCCCAAGGGGTCTTGATGACGTCACCGTCGATGTTGATCGGAGCACCGGTTCGTTGAGCGACGTAGTCCGGCTGGTCGCCAAGTGTGCGCTGGTGATCCACGCCAGTGACAATAGCCATCGCCCGCAGCCGTCGGGTGGTGGCGGCCGGTAGGTTCGGGCCATGGTTGGTTCGATACTTGGCACCCGGGTTCTACGCACGGAAGATCCGGAGCTGCTGCTCGGCGCCGGCAAGTTCGTCGACGACCTGGAGCTCGATCATCCGCTGCACGTCGTCTTTGTGCGGTCCGAGATGGCGCACGCCCGTCTTCTCAGTGTGGACTGCAAGACTGCGCTCGCCATGCCCGGTGTGGTTGCGGTGCTCACCGCGGCGGACGTCGACGTACGTCCCTTTCATGGCATGGCCAAGGTGCACGACGACTTTGCACGGCCACCGCTGGCCGTCGACAAGGTGCGATTCGTGGGCGAGGCCATTGTTGCAGTCGTCGCCGAATCGGTGGTGCAGGGTCGCGACGCGGCAGAAATGGTGATCGTCGACTACGAACCGCTGGAAGCGCTCATTGATCCCGAGGAGGCTTTTGCCGCCGACGCCCCTCTGCTGTTCGAGGCCCACGGCGACAATATCGCGGTGGCGGCAACCGACGTCGTCCAGCCGGGTCTCTTCGGCGATGCCGACGTCATCGTGCGCGGTCGGTACGTCAACCAACGGATGGCAGTTGCACCGATGGAGCCCCATGGCGCCGCGGCCGTCGTGGGCGACGACGGCCGACTGACGTTCTACGGCAGTACGCAAATGCCGCACCTGCTGCATCAGCTGCTCAGCCGTGCCGTGCGCATGGAGAAGTCGCAGATTCGAGTGATTACGCCGCACGTCGGCGGGGGCTTCGGAGGCAAGGCCGGGCTGTACGCAGAGCAGGTCGTCGTCGCCGTCGCGGCGACGCGGCTGGGTCGCCCCGTCACGTGGATGTCGACTCGCAGCGAGGACATGGTTGCGCTGGCCCACAGTCGTGGCCAGGTGCAGTACGTCGAGCTGGGCTGCCGTCGCGACGGGACCTTCACCGGTCTGCGGGTGCGATTGGTTGGCGACGGGGGCGCGTACCCGGGCCTCGGCGCTTTCCTGCCCGCTGGCACGCGCCGTATGTCGAACGGCACGTACGCGTTCACCGGCATTCAGTTCGATGTGCTGGTTGCTGCTACCAACACCACTCCAATGGGCGCCTATCGCGGTGCCGGTCGTCCGGAGGCCACAGCGTTGCTAGAGCGCGCAGTCGACCAAGCGGCGCTGACGCTGGGAATCGACCCGATCGAGATTCGCCGTCGGAATCTGCTGGCCGACGACGTGTTTCCATTCCAGACGCTCACCGGCGTTACGTACGACAGTGGCGCCTATGCCACGCCGCTCGATGAAGTCGCCCGGGTGGCGGGCTACGACGGGCTACGTCGCGAGCAGGCCCAACGTCGGGCGAAGGGTGACCGCTCGCTGTTAGGAATCGGCGTGGCCGCCTACGTGGAAGTCACGGCCGGCGGCGGGTCCAGTGAGTACGGCTCGGTCGTCGTGCACCCCGACGGAAGTGCAACGGTGATGGCCGGTACCTCCGCTCACGGACAGGGCCACCAGACCGCTTTCGCGATGATCGTGAGCGCGCAAACCGGCATTCCGATGGAACGAATCAACCTGGTGCAAAGCGACACGGACCTTGTTCGTAGCGGTGGTGGGACAGGCGGCTCGCGCTCACTGCAGCTGGGCGGGTCCGCCGTCCACAAGGCAACCGAGGCAATGGTCGACAAGGCCCGCCAGCTGGCCGCGCGATTGTTGGAGGCCGACGCGGCCGACATCGTGGTGGACACCGTGGCCGGCACCGTCGGCGTGGCCGGGGTGCCCACATCGGCACTGGA
>JAYVVY010000264.1:0-3031 GCA_043786575.1 Ilumatobacteraceae bacterium | reverse complement strand
CCACCGCTCGTCGAGATCGGTGAACACCAGGTTGATGTCCACGGTCACGCCGCCCACCTCGTCGGCCTTCAAACGCATGGCAACGAGAGCGAACAGCTGGTCGATGGGGAGCGCACGCACCAGCCCGCGGTTCGCGGCCGGGCGGCGCGGCAGACCGCCATGGCGCAGCTCTTGCGCGCCCATCAGGTACGCGTTGCGGAACGTCGCTGACTCGCTCTGATAGCCCATCTGCTCCAGCGCCGCTGCCTGCAGTGAGCGCGCCGCAGTGTTGGTCGGGTCGGCAAAGACGAGGTGGTTGACCAGCTCGGCGACCCAGCGATAATCGCCGGCTTCATAGGCGGCCTGAGCGTTGGCCAGCAGTGCGTCCGCGCCGCCAGCGAGCGCCACGTAGCGCTTGCCGGCCTCCACCGGCGGGTGCGGGTGGAGGTGGCACGGGTTGCCGTCGTACCAACTGAGGTAGCGCTGGTACACCGCCTTCACGTTGTGGATCAGGCTGCCGTAGTAGCCGATGGTGTGGCTTTCCTCGTAGTGCTCGGTGGCCGGGCGTAACAGCTCGGCAATCTCGGTGGCGACGTGCCCGTGATTGGCCAGGCGCAGCGTTTGATCGTGAATCCAGCGATACAGGTCGCGCTGGCGGCCCAGGAACTCGCGCACGTTCTCTGCGCCCCATCTCGGCCAGTGGTGCGAGGCGAACATGACTTCGGTGCGGTCACCGAACAACTCGATGGCGTCGTCGATGTAGGTGCTCCACGCCAGCGAGTCGCGTGCCTGCGCTCCGCGAATCGGGATCAGGTTGTGCATGTTGTGCGAGCAGTTCTCCGCCATGCACAACCAACCCTTGTCGGGGAAGAAGAAGTTCATCTCCGCCGGCGCTTCCGTCTCGGGAGTGAGCTGGAAGACGATGCGAATGCCATCGACAACCAGCTCCTCGCCGGTGAACGTGATGTCCTCCGTTGGCTCGATCAGCCCGGGCGAACTGAGCGGGACGCCTTTGCCGAGGCCACAGTCCACGTGGCCCTTCGGCCCGGCAGGCAACAAGGGACCGAACTGGTACAACGCTCGGCGGTTCATCGCGTGACCGGCCAGGAGGTTCTCGGCGACGGTCTCGCGCATGAAGTGCTCGGGAGCAATGATGCGGCAACGACCTGCGTCGACATCGGCCTGAGTGGTCACGCCGAGCACGCCGCCGAAGTGGTCGAGGTGACTGTGGGTGTAGATGACTGCGGTCACCGGCCGCTCGCCGAGATGGGTGTTGGCCAGCTCGAGGCAGGCGCTGGCGGTGGCCGTGGAGGTGAGCGGGTCGATGATCACCCAACCCGTGTCGCCAGCCATGAAGGTGATGTTGGAGATGTCGTAGCTGCGCGCCTGCCAGACACCGTCAGCCACTTCGAACAGCCCGTGGATGTTGTTCAGCTGGGCCTGGCGCCACAGGCTGGGGTGCACCGTGTCGGGGTTGGGCGAGCCCTGCTGGATGAAGTCGTACCTGTTGATGTTCCAGGCTTGCCCGAAGTCGCCGTCGATGATGCCCGTCGGGTGCTGCGCAATCAGCCCACGCGACGCGCGTTCGAAGTCGGCCGGATCAAAGTGGGGGACGCCCTGGGAGGTGACGGCCTGCGTATGGGCGCTGGCGTCGTTGGGTGCAGAGCGAGGCAAATGGCTGGTGTCGGTCACGACGCAAGTGTTGCACCTGCGCCGAAGCCTTCAGCGAAGCGGTGCTTCCGCTGCCTGGTCAGCGACCCTTGCGTTTCAGCGGCGCCGGGCCGGAGTCGACCAGGGCCGCCAACGCACGCTCGACTTCCTGGGCAAGGATCACGCTGGAGATCTCCCGTGCCGCCGAGCGCAGCGCCGCGAGCGCGACCTCCAGCTCTTCGGGACTTGAATTGCCGGCGAAGCCGCGACCTCTGCGGTCCAGCATCAGCTTGACGGTGTCATCCACGGCGGCGGCCAGCCGTCGGCGAAAGATGTCTCGCATCCTGGCCGAGATGTCCAGGTCGATACCTGCTGCCAGCAGTTGCAGGGCCTGATCCAACAGTGCTGGGCTAGGAACCTCCCAATCGTCGCCGGCGCCAGGTCGAATGAAACCTTCGGCGCGCAGCTCGGCCAGAACGCCTGGCTTGGAGAGGCCCAGCCGGTCGAGCCGTTCGTTGATTTCCTCGTGTGTGAACGTGCGCGGACGATCCTCGGACCACGGAGCCTTCAGGGTCGCGCCCACTCCAAGCCAGTGTGAGACCGACTGTGTCAGGCCGTCGGCGTCCACCAGCCGACGAATCGTCTGCAGCGTCAGCCCCTTGTCGCGCAACTCGCCGATCAGCTGCAGTCGTTCAGCGTGACTGTCGCCGTACACGGCGTCGCGGCCGATCTTCACCGGCGAATCAAGGATGCGCTCTGCCTGGTAGTAGCGAATGGTGCGCGCGCTCACCCCGGTAGCGGTGGCCAATGCCTCCAACGTGTACGTCATGGCGCCATTCAATCACGGCCACGCAGACTGTGACAGTAATCACTGTCATAATATCGTGACAGTTAAGACTG
This sequence comes from Ilumatobacteraceae bacterium, assembly GCA_043786575.1. Taxonomy (GTDB): domain Bacteria; phylum Actinomycetota; class Acidimicrobiia; order Acidimicrobiales; family Ilumatobacteraceae; genus UBA668. The sequence goes on along the minus strand of JAYVVY010000264.1, from coordinate 502 downwards.
TCACGATTACGCTGTCCACATGAGCCAACTGACCCTGCCCAGAACCGCCAGCAGAGCGTTGCAGCTGACGGCAGCATCGCAGAAGACCACCCACGACCCGTTCGAGGAGATCGATTGGGAACTTCCCATCGACGACTCCGCCTACCACCTGCCACCGGAGCTGCTGTCGCTCTTCGATACCGTCACGTGGGACACCATGTCGCTTGCGGACCGCATCACCTACAGCCGCCACGAAACGGCAGCGCTGTTCTCCGCCGGCATCTGGTTCGAGAACGCGCTGATGCAGATTGTGCTGCGCCACCTGACCACCATCAGCATCACCGACCCGATGCACCGCTACCTGTTGATCGAAGTTGCCGACGAATGCCGGCACTCGGCCATGTTCGGCGAGTACATCCGCCGTGCGGGCACCCCCACCTACGCCCCCGACCGGCCAGTGATTGTCGCCGACAGCGCCGAAGGGCGCACGCTGTCGTACGTGTTGATCCTCGCTATCGAGGAA
>JAYVVY010000263.1:0-3240 GCA_043786575.1 Ilumatobacteraceae bacterium | reverse complement strand
TCACCCACCAGACGTGGCAGATGAACGAAGTCAACAAGCTCATCTGGCCCGCCGAGGGCGGCGTTGGCTACATCGATTCCGCAGCATGGGACCGTACGGTCAAGATCTCGCAGGAGACCAAGAACCTGGAAGGCAGCACCGTGCTCACCAAGGCTCCCGACGCCGAGGCGTACACCAACGACATCGTCACCGCAGCACACGCGCTGCTCGAAGCGATGGGTATCGACATCAATGGTGCCGACTTTGCCCCAATTGACGTCACCCTCACCGAGGGCGGCGCCTGACCACGGCTGAACAGGCAGCTGTTCAGCAACACGAACATGAATACGACAAGGGGCGGGTTGCTTCGGCGGCCCGCCCCTTGTCGCGTTGTGCCAGAGTGACGCGCAATCTGAGGTCGGCGCGGTAACGTGCGCAGCGAGGGCGGCAATGACGCTGAACCTCGCACCAGGAGGTGGCCCATGACGGACACCAAGCCCACAAGTGTCGTAGAACGAACCGACCGGCAGCCGGAGCAGATCTCCCATGTCGTCGTCAGGTTCGCAGGCGATTCCGGCGACGGGATGCAGCTGACCGGTGATCGATTCACCTCCGCGAGCGCGCTGTTCGGTAACGACCTCTCAACCTTTCCCGACTACCCGGCCGAGATCCGCGCGCCAGCGGGAACTGTCAACGGAGTGTCGAGTTTCCAGGTCCACATCTCGGACCACGACATCACCACGCCGGGCGACTCGCCCAACGTCTTGGTGGCAATGAACCCGGCGGCCTTAAAGGCCGACCTGCATCGGCTGGAGCAGAACGGACTCTTGATTGTCAACAGCGATGCGTTCGAGACCCGCGATCTCGACAAGGCCGGCTACGACCACAACCCGCTGCACGACGACTTCCTCTCCGCGTATCGCGTCGTGGAGATTCCGATGACGACGCTCACCCGGCTGGCCACCGAGCCCCTGGGCGTGAAGGCCCGCGACTCCGAGCGGTCGAAGAACTTCTTCGCACTCGGCGTGATCAGCTGGCTCTACTCGCGGCCGACCGAGCCGACGCTGGAGTGGATCGAGGGCAAGTTCAAGGATCTGGTGAAGGCCAGCAATATCGCTGCCTTCAAGGCTGGCTACAACTTCGGCGAGACCAGTGAGCTGTTCGATCACCCGTACCAGGTGAAGCCGGCGAAGCTGCCGCCCGGCGAGTACACCAACATCAGCGGCAACGTGGCGCTGGCATGGGGTCTGGTTGCCGCGGGGCAGATGGCAAAGCTGCCGCTGTTCCTGGGCAGCTACCCGATCACGCCCGCCAGCGACATCCTGCACGAGCTCTCCAAGCACAAGCACTTCGGTGTGCGCACGGTTCAAGCGGAGGATGAGATCGCTGCCATCGGTATGGCGCTGGGTGCTGCGTTCTCTGGGCACCTCGGCATCACGACCACCAGTGGCCCGGGTCTCTCGTTGAAGAGCGAAACCATCAGCCTCGGTATCTCGCTGGAGCTGCCACTGCTGATCATCGACATTCAGCGCGGCGGCCCGTCTACGGGTCTGCCGACAAAGACCGAGGCGGCCGACCTGAACATTGCGATGTTCGGCCGTCACGGTGAGGCACCGCTGCCGATCGTTGCGGCCTACAGCCCGGCACAGTGTTTCGACGCAGCGATCGAGGCCGCTCGCATTGCGCTGAAGTACCGCACGCCGGTGATCCTGCTCAGCGACGGCTTCCTCGCCAACGGCAGCGAACCCTGGCTGCTGCCGGACCTCGACTCGCTGCCCGACATTTCGGTGCCGTTCCAGACGGAGATGAACCATGTCGCCGCCGACGGCACTCCTGAGTTCTGGCCCTACCTGCGCGACCCTGAGACGCTGGCGCGTCCCTGGGCCATCCCAGGGACCCCCGGCTTGATGCACCGTGTCGGTGGCATTGAGAAGGAGGACGGCACCGGCAACATCAGCTACGCCCCCGAGAACCACGAGAAGATGGTGCACCTGCGTGCTGGCAAGGTCGCTGGCATCGCTTCCGACATTCCGCCGGCGACCGTCGTCGGCGATGAAGACGCCGAGGTGTGCTTGCTGGGTTGGGGCTCGACGTGGGCGGCGATCGACGCCGCGGTACAACGCACCCGTCGGGTTGGCACGAAGGTGGCTTGGATCCACCTGACCCATCTCAACCCGTTACCGCCCAACCTCGGCGAATTGTTGAGACGGTTCCCCAAGGTGTTGGTGCCGGAGCTCAACCTCGGCCATCTGTGCCGCATCATCCGTGCCGACTACCTCGTTGACGCGAAGCCGATCAACAAGGTGCAGGGCCTGCCCTTCACCTCCGCCGAACTGGAAGCTGCGATTACGGAGGCGCTGTCATGAGCGACACGATTGTTCCGATTACGACGAAGAAGGATTGGGTCAGCGACCAGGAGGTCCGTTGGTGCCCGGGATGTGGCGACTACGGCGTGATGCATGCCGTGCAAACGCTGATGCCCGAGTTGGGCGTTGCGCCGGAGAACACAGTGTTCATCAGCGGTATCGGCTGCAGCAGCCGCTTTCCGTACTACATGAACACGTACGGCATGCACAGCATCCATGGCCGCGCACCGGCCATCGCAACCGGCGTCGCTGTGGCGCGGCCGGACCTGGATGTGTGGGTGATCACGGGTGACGGCGACTCGCTGTCGATCGGTGGCAACCACCTCATCCACGCACTGCGTCGCAATGTGAATCTGACGATCCTGCTGTTCAACAACCGCATCTACGGGCTCACCAAGGGTCAGTATTCGCCGACGTCAGAGACTGGCAAGGTCACCAAGAGCACGCCGTTCGGTTCCATCGATCACCCTTTCAACCCGCTGTCGGTGGCGTTGGGGGCGGAGGCGTCGTTCGTCGCCCGCACGCACGACCTCGACCGCAAGCACATGATCGAAGTGTTCCGTGCCGCGCATGCGCACCGCGGTGCCTCGTTCGTGGAGATCTTCCAGAACTGCAACGTGTTCAACGACGGCGCGTTCGACGACATCACCAGCCGCCACGCGCGCGAGGAGATGATGATCGATCTCCATCACGGTCAGCCGATTCGCTTTGGTGCCGATGGCCATCGCGGCGTGGTGATGGGCAGCGACGGTCAGCTGCGCATCGTCGAAGTCGCCGACGTGGGTGAGGATGCGATCCTCGTGCACGACGCGACGCGAGAGGACCCGGGCCTCGCGTTCGCGCTGGCTCGCCTGTCGCACAGCGACCATTCGGCCACACCATTCGGTGTGTTTCG
>JAYVVY010000262.1:0-11428 GCA_043786575.1 Ilumatobacteraceae bacterium | reverse complement strand
TGTGACGGTCTTTCCGTGCTCACAGTCCGTGCCCGTGGTCAGCTCGCTGAATGTCGTTGCCGCCGGCAATATCGCCAATCACGTAGAAGTTGCATTGAGCGCGGCGGGCACGGTGTGCGTCTACGTCAGTGCGCCAATGCACATCATCGTTGACCTCAGTGGGTGGTTTGGCACAGGTGCAACGTCCGAGTTCCACGCGCTGATTCCTGTACGAGCGCTGGATACGCGCAACGACATCGGGCTCTCGGGTGCATTCACCCCGCTGGTCAATCGCTCGTTGATGCTTGCAGGTACCAACGGTCTTCCTGTCGCCGCGAAGTTGCGAGCGGTTGTTGGTGGGGTCACGGCCGTTGGCCCCACCTCGGCGGGCTACCTGACGGTGTACCCGTGCCAGTCGGTGGTACCGCAGGTCTCGATGGTGCAGACATGGGCTGGGGCCAACGCGGCATCTGTGGTCATCGGTGCTGACGACGACCTCGGCCGGTGGTGCATCTTGACCAGCACGTCGATGCATGTCCTTGTGGATGTCAGCGGCTACTTCTCGTAGCGACGTCTCTGTGGACAGTTCTTTTCTCGGGACTGGCCGTTTCTTTGAAACTCTCGTGACGCGACAATGCGCCGACGTTGCCGTCGGCGCATTGATCGGGGGTGTTGGTGGTGTGCCGGGCTCAGGCAGCCGTGCGGATGAGGCCACGCACTTGCTTGCGAGCGGCCTTGGCCAGGTCGTGAGCCTGCCCAACGAGGGCAGCAGCCTGCTCGGGCAAGCGCTCTTCGATCTTGACCATGGCAGTGTCCAGCTGGGCGTCGAGGGCATCGAAGCGCTCGTCGAGCTTGGCGATCTGAGCCTCGACCGAGGCGAGCATCTCGTCCATCTGGGTCTTGCTGGTGCCGAAACGATCGGCCAAGCCCTGTACGACTTCGCGGCGGCGCACCTGCGCCTGTTGGAAAGCAAGCACGCCGAAGCCGATGGTGATGTAGGCAGCGTCGCGAACGGCAGCGACGAGCTTGTCGTCGAGACCATTGAGCTTGCTGGCATCAAGGCCGGAGAAGTCGAAGCTGGGGAAGTTGGGAAGCTGTGCCATGAGAGTTGTCCTTGTTCGTGGCTGGGGGGTGATTGCATGATACCGCATAGTGCTAACTTTTGCAAGCACCAGTTCGAGAATGCTCCCCGAGGGTGAGGTGACCGGGCGAGAGGGGTGGCCGCCGCTAGCCTCGACAGTTCGTGGAACCCGCCGGATCGCTCGCCCCGCCCGTAGTGGCCGTCATGGTGGTCTACCAACCCGGGCCGTGGTTCGACGAAGCACTTGAGGCGCTGGCGACGCAGGACTACAGCAACCTGAAAAATCTCTTCCTGGTAGTCGGCGAACCCGGCGATGTGCCAGCACGCATCCGCGACCGGGTACCCAACGCGTTTGTCCGCGCGGTGGACGGCAACCCTGGCTTTGGTGCAGCTGCCAACGAGGTACTGCAACTGGTGGAGGGAGACAACGGCTTTTTCTGCTTCCTTCACGACGACGTGGCGTTGGAACAGGGTGCTATTCGCCTGCTGGTAGAGGAGTTGTACCGCTCGAACGCAGGCATCGTTGGCCCCAAGCTGGTCACGTGGGAGGACCCGATGGTGCTGCAGCACGTCGGGCTTGGTGTCGATCGTTTTGGTGAGGTCGACCCCATCGTTGAGCCTGGCGAGGTCGATCAGGAACAGCATGACGCTGTGCGCGATGCATTCGCAGTTCCCTCCGCGTGCCTGCTCGTGCGGGCCGATCTCTTTCGCGCCATCGGTGGCTTCGATCCCACGATCGAGTTCTACGGCGACGATGTCGACCTGTGCTGGAGGGCGCACCTCGGCGGCGCCAGGGTCATCGTGGTGCCAGCTGCGCGCGCTCGCCATCTCGAGCATCTTGAGCAACGGCGACCGGACCTTCGCCACGCGTCACTCATTGCTCGCAACCGGATGCGGTCAGTCGCAACACTGACGGGTGCTAGCCGCCTCCCGCTGGTGTCGCTGCAATTGGTGCTCGTCACTCTCGCCGAAGCGGTGGTGGGTGTCGTCACCGGCCGTCTCCGCCAGGTCGCTGCCTCGATGTCGGCGTTGCTGGGAATGGTGCCGCGTACGCCCGGCTACTTCGCTCGCCGTCGTTCGCTGGTGAAGCTGCGTGAAGTCCCAGACTCGGAAGTCGCTGGGCTGCAGGTTCGCGGCAGTGCTCGACTGGCCAGCTACATGCGGTCGCGAGACAGCCGTCAGGTCGACCCGGACTCGACGACCGAGCGCCGGTGGCGGCAAACTGCCGGCTCGGCGCCAGCGTTAGCGTGGCTGGCGGTCAGCCTGCTGGCGCTGTTCGGCAGCCGCCAACTGATCGCTGATGGCGTCCCCCGGTTCGGCGAGTTCCTGGCGTTTCCAGCCAGCCCGCGGGCGATGGTGTCGAGTTACCTGTCGGGCTGGTCCGGGCATGGGCTGGGCAGCAGCACTGCCAGTCCTACGGGAATCGCACTACTCGCGGTTGCCAGTGTGGGCACCCTCTTTCATATGGCGCTGCTGCACACGGCGCTCGTTGTCGGCCTGCTCTTCGCCGGGTACCTCGGTATGTGGCGGCTCGCATCTCTGTTTCCAACCGCACGAGCTCGCATCACGGCACTGGTTGTCTATGCCGCCGTGCCGCTGCCGTCGCAGCTGGTGGCCAACGGTCGGTGGGCGGCCCTGGTGTGTTACGCCGCCACGCCGTGGGCCGTGCATTACCTACGCCGCATCGCTGGCATCGATACCTCTGGCAGTCGCCACGACGAGGCTGTCGAGCGTTCGGTGGTCGTGGCTGGGCGCAAGCAGGTGCGCTGGGCCGCACAGCTGACGCTGCTGACCGCCGTCGTAGTCGCGTTCGCGCCGTCGTTTGCGTTGTTGCTCGTCCTCATCGGCCTGCTGATCGGTGCCGCGACACTGCTGTGCGGGGGCAGCCCGCTGGCCGCAGTCAAGTTGGCTGGTGTCGCCTTTGGTGCCGCGCTTGTCGCGCTGTTCGCCAACCTGCCGTGGGCAACATCGCTCACAGGTAGCGACGGCTGGACGTCGATCGTCGGCGTGCCCGCATCGTCCGCCAGGTCGTTGGGTGCTGCACAGTTAGCGCGGTTCCTCGCCGACGAAGGTGGCCTCGGTGTCGTCGCAACGCTGCTCTTCCTGCCGGTGCTGGTGGCGCCGCTGGTGGCACGTGCGTGGCGGTTCACGTGGGCGATTCGGGCGGCGGCATTGGTGTTTGGCTTCGGATCGCTGGCGATTCTCGACGATCGCGCAGCGCTACCGGTGCGGATGCCCGAGCCGGGCGTGTTGCTCGTGCCGGTCGCAGTTGGCGTTGCGCTGGCTGCAGCGTGTTTGGCGGCGGCCTTCCAGGACGATGTGCTGGGTGGCTCGTTCGGCTGGCGCCAACCTCTCGGTCTGCTCGCCGGTATCGGCGTCTTCGTCGGTGTGGTACCGGGCGCGCTGGCAGTCGCAGATGGTGGCTGGAATACGCCGGACCGCACCTTGGTGTCTGTGCTCGCGCAGCTGCCGGTGAACCCGCCGGAGGGCAATTACCGCGTGCTCTGGATCGGTGATCCGCTGGCCATTCCGGTGGCGGCTTACACGTACCAACCGGGCGTCGGCTATGCGATGACCGACGATGGGGTGTTGACAATTGAAGGCTTCTGGTCCGGCCGCCCGACGCCGGTCGAGCTAGAGGTTGCCACTGCGTTGCGCCAGATGGCCGCCGGAGTGACGCTTCGTGGCGGCAGGCTGCTGGCCCAGTACGGCATTCGCTACGTGATCGTGCCGCTTGCCGACGGTGCCCACGGCACGGTCGGCAACCCGCTGCCCATACCCAGCGGTTTGGTCGATGTGCTCGAGGATCAGCTGGATCTGGCTGCCCCCTTGACGCGGCCGCCCAACTATTTGATCTACGAGAACACGGCCTACACGCCGACGCGTTCGGTGCTCTCCGAAGCAGGCGCCGCTGCCAGCCAGGAGGCTGGCGGCGAAGCAATGGCGGGCGCCGACCTTCGTGGCTCGGTGCCGTTCGGTATCGGCGGCCCCGATATTGGCAACTTCACCGGCGACGTCGCTGCTGGCACGTTGCATGTAGCGGTTCCGTATGACAGCAATTGGACGCTGACAGTTGATGGCACGACGGTGCCGGCCAGGCGCGCGTTTGGCTCCACGCTCGCCTTTGACGTGCCGACGGCCGGCAGCGCAACACTGTCGTACGACACGCCATTGTCGCGCCCGCTGTGGCTCGTGCTGCAGCTGCTGATGTGGATTGCTCTTGGGGTGGGCGCCAGCCGCTTCAGTCTCACCCGCTGGCGTCAGCGCCGCCGACACGTCGCGCACGTCGTCGATACCACGCCAGTGGCCGATCTCACCGCGCCGCTCGTCGTCACCGATGCCGACGACCTGCCGTGGGTTACCAATGACGAGGCGCTCTCATGAGCAGGCGGCTGCTGGCGATCTCGGTGGCCGTGGTGCTGCCCATTCTGCTGCTCGTTGGCCTCACGCGCAGCGAGCCGCCGCCAGCAACGGTGCCGACGTTCGCCGTACTCGGCGCGCCCTCGATGCCGTTTGTTCCCCATCAGGGCTTCATCAACTCCACATGGTTCTGCCCGGGTGTCCCCACCGGCGGCTCCGGCCTCGGTGGCTCCGTCACTGTTGCCAACCCTTCCGACTCGTCCCTGTCCGGTCAGCTCACCGTGTTCACCGACGTTGCTGGTTCCGAGCCTGTGGAGCAGCGCTTTCAGGTGCCGGCCCGCGACACCTTTGTAGTCGACCTCGCCACCATCCAGACGGCGGGCACGTATCTGTCGGCGATGGTGGAGATCACCGGCGGCGGTGGTTTCGTGGAGCAGCAGGCCGATCATCCCGATGGCAGCGCGGTGAGCCCCTGCTCCAACAGCACCTCGGCCAACTGGTACTTCGCAGACAACTACACCTTGGGCGATAGCAAGGAAGACATCGTCATCACCAACCCGTTCCCCGACCAAGCGATCGTCGATTTCGCGTTTGGCAACGAGGGTGGCACGACGACTTCACAGAAGCTGCTGGGTGTGCCAGTCGCAGGTCACTCGGTGTTGGTCGTGAGTCAGGAGTTCTTCCAACTGGACGAAACAGTGCTGGGCATGTCGGTCGTGGCATCCCGCGGGCGGGTCGTGGTCGGGCGGGCGCAGCAGTATCTCGGCGAGCGCCAGGGCTTCACGATGTCGCTTGGGTCCCCGGCTGGCTCCACCGACTGGTGGTTCGCCGATGGCGAAAACAGTGGCAACTACGAGCGCTACAGCATTTACAATCCCAGCGATGAGGAAGCGACGGTGCAGCCGATCTTCCTTGGCGTCAATAGCGACACGTTCGGCAACGACGTGGACCCGATCACGATTGCACCTGGGCAAGTGGCATCGCTGAGTATCAAGGACATCCCAACGCTGCCCGCCGGCCGCCACGGTGCCCAGTTCTCATCGCTGACAGGTACACCTGTCGTGATCGAACGAGCCATCACTCGCACAGCGGGGGAGGGGTTCGCCACCACTGTTGTTCGCGGGGTCGAGCAGTATTTCGCCGAGCCGGGCTACTTCCGGTGGAGCATGGCCATTGGCACCGATCTCGCGGTGGACAATGTGCTGGTGGTGCTGAATGTCTCGTTCACCGATGCAACCGTCGCCGTCAAGGCCTTGGGTCCGGGTGGCGAAGTCGACCTCCCAGGCCTGGAAGCGGTGCCGGTGCCGGCCAATGGTGTGATCACCGTTGCTATCCCCGACCAGGCGGCGGCCCTCGGTCACCCGTTGATCGTTGTCGGCACTCAACCAATCGTCGTCGAACGTCTGCTGCCACGCGGAGGCGATCTTCGCGGCCGATCCGGGTCGCTCGCGCTGCCCGGCTGACAGAAGGGCATTGCGATGCAACAGATCTTGACAGCGTTAGCCGTGGTGGCTGCGGCAGTCGTGGTTGGCTTGCTGCTGCGCCGCCGACAGGTGGTACAAGCACCAACGCAACCACGCGTGGGAGTTCCCTTGCAACTGGACCGCACGGACTTTGCGGCCCCAACACCTTGGCTGGTGGCGGTCTTCTCGTCGGCCACGTGCAGCACCTGCGCCGATGTGGTGCGCAAGGCACGCGTGCTCTCATCACCAGAGGTGACGGTGATCGATGTTGAGTACGGTGCGGCCAAAGAACTGCACAGGAAGTACGCCATTGAGGCCGTGCCGATCGTGGCCATCGTTGACGCTGACGGTGTGGTGCGGGCAGGTTTTGCCGGGCCGGTCACTGCGACTGACTTGTGGGCGGCCGTTGCAGAGGCCCGTCAGCCAGGCAGCAGCCCCGAACCACACCTCGGTCGTTGACGTTCGAAGTCGTTGAGCGTCGGAGTCGTTGAGCGTCGGAGTCGTTGAGCGTCGAAGTCGTTGAGCGTCGGAGTCGTTGAACGGGCCGGCAGCGGTGGCCGGCCACGTGACTACTCGACGTGAGCTGCGGTGTCTTCGGTGACGGGTGCGTCGTCGAGGCTGGCTTGCACCAGTGCTGCGACTTCGGCACCATCGATGGTTTCCTTCTCCAACAGCGCCTCGGCCACCAGCTCGAGCGCTGGCCGGTACTTGGTCAGCAGTTCGGTGGCCCGGGCTTCCTGCTCGTGCAGGATGCGAGAAATTTCGCCATCGACAAGGCGGGCAGTGTCGTCGCTGTACTCGCGACCCTGCGTCATCAGATCCTCACCGAGGAAGACCTGCTGTGAGCCGCTCCAGGCCATTGGCCCGACGGCCTCGCTCATGCCCCACTCGCGCACCATGCGACGAGCAATTCCAGTGGCCTGTTCGAGGTCGTTGGCGGCGCCAGAGTTGAGGTGCCCAAAGACAATCTTCTCCGCAACGCGGCCGCCCATGGCCTTGCAGATGAGGTCGTCGAAGAAGTCTTTCGAGTACGTGTGGCGCTCTTCGGGCAGGCTCCAGGTGACGCCCAGGGCCATGCCACGCGGCAAGATGGTGACCTTGTGCAGCGGGTCGGTGTTGGACAGCACGACCGTCAGAATCGCGTGGCCACCCTCATGGATTGCTGTTGCACGCTTCTCCTCGGCGCTGAGCACAAGGCTTTCGCGACGAGCGCCCATCACGACGCGGTCACGAGCGTTCTCGAAGTCGATGCGCTCGATCTGCTTGCTGCCGCGACGCACAGCAAACAGCGCGGATTCGTTGACCAGGTTGGCCAGATCGGCGCCGGACATACCGGGCGTGGCCTTCGCCATCACCTCAAGGTCGACGTCGGGGCCCATCCGCTTGTCCCGGCTGTGCACTTTCAGAATTGCGAGGCGCTCTTCGTTCTCGGGCAGCGGCACGACGATCTGACGATCGAAGCGGCCGGGCCGTAGCAGCGCGGGGTCGAGAATGTCGGGGCGGTTGGTGGCCGCGAGAATGACGATGCCTTCGCTGGTCTCGAAGCCGTCCATCTCGGCAAGCATCTGGTTCAGCGTTTGCTCGCGCTCGTCGTGCCCGCCGCCAAGGCCGGCGCCACGCTTGCGGCCGATCGAGTCGATTTCGTCGATGAAGATAATGGCACGGCCCAACTTGCGGGCCTGCGCAAACAGGTCGCGAACTCGACTGGCGCCCACACCCACGAACATCTCCATGAAGTCCGAGCCGGTGACCGACAAAAACCCAACGCCTGCCTCGCCGGCGACGGCGCGGGCAAACAATGTTTTACCCGTGCCGGGAGGGCCGACTAGCAGCATGCCCTTGGGCACACGGGCGCCGATCTCGCGGAAGCGCTCTGGCATTCGCAGGAAGTCGACGACTTCGGTGATCTCCTGCTTGACGCCTTCGTAGCCAGCGATGTCGGCGAAGGTGGTGGACGGCTTGTCGGCCTGGTACGCCTTGGCGCGGCTACGACCAATGGACATGACGTTGCCCATCTGCCCCTGTGCCCGCTTGTTCATCCAGACGAGGAAGCCAATGATGAGCACGAACGGCAGCAGCAGACCGATCCAGCTGAGCAACCAGTTGCTGTCGGGCTCCTTGGTCGTCCAATCCACGTTGTGTTCGGTGAGTAGCGCCAACTCGGTATCGCTGGGGAAACCGTCGCGAACGGTGGTGGTGAACTTCGAGCCGTCCTTCAGCTCGCCCGAGATGCTGTTCGAACCATTGGTGAGCGAGAACTTGACGACTTCGTCTTTCTCGACGGCGGTGACGAACTGGGTGTAGCTCAGCTTGTCGCCGCTATCGGATGGCCACACCTGATTGAGCAGCAGTGTGCCGACGAGGACGGCGAGGAGAACGGGAATGGTCCAGCGCGGCCAACCTGCACCAAGCGGGCGCTTTCCGCCAGCGGGGGGCTGAGGGCCCGACTGCTGGCCGCGCCCGGGGGGCGGTGGAGGCGGCGGCGGGGGGAGATTGCTCATGACGCAATGCTAAGGGGGTTTTGCGCCGGCGGCTCGTCGGGCGACCAGTCCTGGACACTGTTCACACGGTCGCGCGCACGTTCTGGAGAGTCCACCACTTCTAGTCCCCGACGATTTATCGTGCCACGCATGAACAGGCAGTGTTCGCGCAGCGGTTGTGCAGAGGCATCAATGGTGACGCTGTCGTACCAGTACGCCCGTTCCATCGTGTGGCTCGATGAGCTCAGCGCAGAGCGCGACCCGCACAGTTACGACCTGTGTCAGCGGCATACGGCCCGGCTTTCGGTGCCCAACGGCTGGCGTCTGGAAGACCGTCGCGTGCGTCGCGAGCTTGCGTACGCGGCTTCCTCGCGCCTCGCTGGCTGATCGCCCCCGGCGCCGGCGCGCCTCTCCAAGCAGAACCGTCAGCGGTAGGCTCGCCCGTCGTGTCGCCCCCCAGCCTTGCTCCCTTTCGCTCGGCGGGCGACCGTGCCGACATCTCAGTTCGCGACGCAGTGCTGACCTGGTTCGCCGCGTACGTCGTCGGCGCCATTCTGTCCAGCGCTGTCTTCGCCCTCAGTGGGGCTGCAACCACGGCCGATCTCGGTCCTGGTTGGTTAACGGCTGCTTCGCTCGCGCAGTGGATACCGATGGTGGCCTCCATCTGGTACCTGGGAACGCGATTCGGCGTGGGCAACCTGACGGCTGACTTCGGACTGTCGTTTCGGGCGGCCGACCTGATTGGAGTGCCGCTGGGGGTCATCACCCAACTCGTTCTCGTTCGGCTTGTCTACGTGCCGCTCGAGTCGCTGTGGCCGCGCACGTTTGCGCTCGACAAGATCGAGGAGCGCGCACGCACCACGTACGACAGCGCGCACGGCAGTGGTCTGGTATTGCTCGTTCTCGTGGTGGTTGTCGGGGCGCCGCTGGTGGAGGAGTTGACCTTCCGAGGGCTGTTGCAGGGCGCGTTCACGCGACGGCTCAATGACTGGATTGGTGTGGTGGTCGTCGCGGCATGGTTCGCCCTGGTCCACTTTCAACCGATCGAGATTCCGGGGCTCTTCGTGGTCGGGCTGGTGCTCGGTATCTGCGCCGCGCGCACCGGCCGGCTCGGGCTCGGTGTGGTGACGCATCTCGCCTTCAACGCAACCGGACTGATACTGGTGGCGTCGACGTGAATTCGCGCTGTGGTGCCGTGACGCCGAAATTGGCATCCTTTCTGAAAGAATGCCCGCCGTCATGATCGACGAGACGCTTACGGACGATGGCTCCGCAGATGACCACCCCAGCGACACGCTGATTTCCGAAACGGCGGCCACCGAGCCGACGGTCGCGGAAGTGTCGATCTCGGAGCCGTCGGCGGACCGCTGGGGCCGAGTGTGGCAGCGCATCATTCGTCGGCCATCGAACTGGATCAATTCGCCGTGGCCGATGGAGAGAATCGTCCAGTACCTCACCGCACTGGCGGTTGTTGGTGGCTGCACGGTCGCGATGCTGCAGGTGATTCATCTGGAGCTGGTGTTCCAGAACAACACCCCCACCGGCGGCGACATGGGCGCCCACGTGATGGCGCCGGCCTACCTCCGCGACCACCTGCTGCCCAACGGGCAGATCACGGGTTGGAGCAACTATTGGTACAACGGATTCCCGCTGTATCGGTTCTACATGGTTGTGCCGGCGCTGATGATCGTCGCCCTCAACCTCATCTTCCCGTACGGCGTCGCCTTCAAGATTGTCGTCTGCCTCGGCATTGTGTCGTTGCCATTCTGCTGTTGGGCGTTCGGCCGGTTGGCTCGCTTCCGCTATCCCATCCCGGAACTGATGGCGATGGCTGGGCTGGTGTTCCTCTTCGACGAGAGCTTCACCATCTATGGCGGCAATGTCACCAGCACAATGGCCGGTGAGTTCTCGTTCTCGATCGCATTGTCGTTCGGCATCCTTGGACTTGGCCTCTTTGCGCGCGGTTTGGAGACCGGGAAGTACCGCAACTGGACCGCCATCCTGCTCGCGCTCGCGATGCTCTCGCATGGCATCGTGCTGATCTTCGTGGCGTTGGGCGCGTTGCTGATGTGGTTGATCTGGATGGACAAGACCCGCTTCATCTACGGCCTCACGATGGGCATCACCGCCCTCGCGCTGACGGCTTTTTGGGTGCTCCCGTTCTTGCAGAACCACGCCTACATGACCGATATGAAGTACGGATTTCGTCCCAATGGCGGTGGCGACAGCTTCTGGGAGATGTTCTTCGACCTGAGCACGTTCTGGAACATTGTCGTCAGCGGCTTCGCGCTGGTCGGCTTCATCAGCAGCGTGGTAAAGCGAAATTTGACCGGCGCGTGGCTGGGCATCATGTGTTTCGCACTGATGGCCGCCGTGTATCTCACCCGTGACAGCCTTCCCATCATTGGGCTGCTGTGGAACCCGCGACTGCTGCCGTTCTTCTACCTCCTGCGCTTCATGCTGATGATGGTGGGCATCGTTGACACCGTTCACCTCGTAGTGAAGGGCATTCGCATGCGAGCGCCGACGACGCGAGAGTGGACAATCGTGGGTGCTGCTACCGCCGTCGTCGTGGTTGTCGTTGCCAGTGTTGTGGAGCTGTTCTTTTTCCACCAGATGCCCGGTGCTCGCTACACGACCAAGGATGGCAAGAGCACCTACTCGTGGGGCATTGGCGGGTGGGACCCCATCAACGTCGCTGTTGCTGGCAAGACCGATGCGTACAGCGACGGCTGGACTCGGTACAACTTCGCCGGCTACGAAGGTCGGCCCGCCTACGGCGAGTACAAGGCACTGGTCGACACGATGGCCGGCTTTGGGCAGAGCAGCGATTCAAACCTGGGTTGTGGCCGCGCCATGTGGGAGAACAACAGCAAGAATGGCGACTACGGCACCACGATGGCGCTGATGCTGCTGCCGCACTGGACCGATGGCTGTATTGCCAGCCAGGAGGGCCTGTTCTTCGAGGCGTCGGGCACCACGCCCTACCACTTCCTGACGGTGGCAGCGATGAGTCAGAGCAGCTCGAACCCGGTGCGCGAGCTTCGCTACACGGACAACAACGC
>JAYVVY010000261.1:0-21402 GCA_043786575.1 Ilumatobacteraceae bacterium | reverse complement strand
GAACGCAAAGATCGCGCCAGCGCGCTCGGCCATGTCCCACGCGTGTCCGAACAACCCGTAGCCGGTGACATCGGTGACGGCGCGCACTGCGCCGAGATGCGACTGCAACACCTCCGAAGCATCTCGGTTCAGCCGGCGCATGCCTGCAATGGCAACCGCCTTCTCGTCACCGTTGCCGCCCGCAAGCGCAACGGCCGTCCCCAGTGGTTTGGACAGCATCAGCAGGTCACCGACCCGGGCGCCCTCCTTGCGGAAGATGCGATCGGGGTGCACGAGGCCCTGGACCGCCAGCCCGAAGATCGGTTCGGGGTTGCGGATCGTGTGCCCACCGGCGATGGAACCACCGGCTTCGGCCACGACGGCCGCAGCGGCCTCGAAGATCGCGACGATGGCCGGCCTCGGGAAGTGCTCGGGGAACGCGGCGATGTTGACCGCGATCACGACGCGGCCGCCCATCGCGAAGACATCGCTACAGGCATTGGCCGCGGCGATAGCACCAAAGTCCGCAGGGTGGTCGACCAACGGCGGGAAGAAATCAGTGGTGCTCACCAAGGCGACGTCGGGTGCTACCTGATAGATCGCCGCGTCATCGAACGGCGCCAGGCCCACCAGCAGCGATGGGTCAACGCCAGAGGGCATGTCGCGCACCAGGTCGGTGAGCAGCGATGCCCCCCACTTGGCAGCGCAACCGCCGCACGACGTCCATTCGGTCAGCTTCAGGTCGGCAAAATCGTGATCAACGGTCGACACGCCGACAGCCTACGGTGTGCCCTATGCACTCCATCGGGCCGTATACCTTCACCGAGACCGACGCTCGCAGAACCGCTGGCCACCTGGACGATGTGTGGGCGCTCTATGCGCAGGGCCGCGACGCGAGCGTGCTGGAACCCCTCTACCCCACCCTCACCGGTGACCTGGCCACCGACCTCCAACTGGTGTGGGCCGCGTGGATGGCGGCTGGCCCAGCCTTGCGCGCCGCCGGGCAGCTGCCGGCACGCGCCGAGGGCAGCGTTGCGCAGCTGAACCTTTCCGACGGCGGCCTTCCCAAGACGCCGGTCGAGCGCGTGGAGGTTGGCTGGCGCGGCGTCGTCGGCGATCGACAGGCCACCCGCGTACACCATGGCCGGCCCTGGCAGGCGCTGTGCCTGTGGAGCACGGAGGTCATCGATGCACTGCACGCCCAAGGGCACCCGATCGCGCCAGGTCTCGCCGGGGAGAACATCACTCTGACCGGCCTGCCGTGGCCCGATGTTCGCGCTGGCGTGCGCCTTCGGATCGGTGAGGTGTTGTGCGAAGTCAGCGCGTACGCGTTGCCGTGCTTCCAGAACAAGCCGTGGTTCACGGACGGCGACTTCGAGGTAATGCACCACAAGCGCGGCCACGTCAGCCGCGTCTACGCAACGGTCTTGGAACCGGGCACGATCACGGTTGGGCAACCGGCGATTCTGGAGCCGTAGCGCTTCTCTACGCAGCAGAGCTGATTGACGGCGGGGTGGGAACCCATCCCTCTTCGGCAATCACGTGGGCAGTCGCCTCGGCAATACCTTTGCGAACCAGCCCAAGACCGCTCAGCCCGGGTAGCGCATCGATGCGTTCTTCGACCTTTTCAACGAGCTGCGCGCCGTCGCCGGCGCCGAACAGGTATGCGGCGGCAAACGAGGTTTCGATCTTCGGAACGTCGCCGCTGCCGACCACGGCCCACTCGTGCTCCAAGAACCACTTGGTGACGCGCTGGGCTTTGCGATCGTTCTCCAACATGTCTCGCGCGTAGCTGGCGTAGTAGGCCGCATGGCGACCTTCCTGGCGCATGATGCGCCCCAGCAGTTCGGTGAGAACCGGATGGTCTGCAATCTGCGCGAGACGGTTGTACGCAGCGTTCGCAGTCCACTCGTTGATGGCGCCCCACGTCATATGGACGGCGGGAAACTTACGCACGCCATGCCCGAGCGCCCAGAAGATGACCGGGCTCCAGAAGAGATAGCGCTTGTTGAATCTGCGCATCTCGATCAGCCGCGTGTCGTGTGCGGGCCAGTCGTGTGCGGCGAGGACCCGACCGAGTGCCTGACCGTGCCAGTACTCCTCATAGTTCCACAGCGTCAGAAAGGCGGTGAACTGCGGGTCCTTCCACGCGGGCATCAACAGCAGCTCGCGGGTGTACAGCACCGTCTGATATTCGATGTCGTGCATGTACGACAGGCAGCGCAGCACGTCGGGGTGCAACGGCTCGCGACGGAAGGCATCGAAGTCGATGTCGTCGGTCTTCAGCCGACCGCCCTGCTCTTGAAACTTCTCGATGGAGATTGCCATGTAAATCCTTCGTTGCGGAAGGCCGTTCAGATCGTCCCGACCTTACCGCATACTGATGAAATGACCTCCCAACCGTTTCGCGTCATCGCTTTTAGCGGCAGCCTGCGCACCGGCAGTATCAATACCGCTCTCATCCGACTTGCTCAGCGGATCGCCCCTCCCGAGCTGACCATCGAGATCATCGACTGGGTCGACCAGCTGCCGTGGATGAACCCTGATCTGGAAACCGATCCGCCGGAGATCGTTCAGCGGTGGTGGGCCGCGTTGCGTGGTGCCGACGCGCTGATCATCGGAATGCCCGAGTACAACGGCACACCGACGGCGCTCGCCAAGAATGCCATCGACTGGGCAACACGCCCGCCCTCAGATCGAGCCATTGCAGGCACCGTTGTGGCCTTTCTCAGCGCCGCTGGCCGTTCCGGCGGACAGAACTCGCAGAACAGCGTCACGCCGGTGCTCGGCTTCATGGGTGCTTCGATCATCGAGGAGCCGCAGGTCAGGTTGTCGATGGTCGGTGACCGTCTGGATGCAAACGGCAACACCGACGACCCCGAGATCATGGACGCAGTCGCGGCAAAGCTACGCGCAATCGTCGATGTCCTAGATCTCCGCGGCGCCACCCCCGGGGCTTAGGCCAGGCCGCTAGATGTCGGCGAGGTCGGTCGTTGCTGCGTCGTCGAAGGCGAACGACAGGTACTCGCGTGTGCATGGGTGGCCGGTGAGCGCCCACACCAGCGGCGCTGCATCTGGCCGCAATGCGACAATCATCGAAGCGGTGGTGGCCTCTACCCGGTCCACGTGCATGCACACGCTCCACCCAGGCTCCGCGCGCGAGTCGTGCGAGCGCAGGTGAGCTTGCATCGCCGCCACCGTCACCGGCCGCTGGGCGAGCATGCGTTGCGAGGCGTGCCAGCGTGGATCCACCAGGCGGTCGACGGGCTGGCGCGGGTGGCGGTGCGCAGCGTCGAACACGGGGATCGTGGTGCGGTTGGAGATCGCCCGCGCCTCGACTACTTCCTCCACCGCCCACTCGCTGCCGCTGGTATCGATGACGAACGCAGTGCCAGCTGATGCAACCAGGAACGAGTTCCAGTACGACCGGCCACCCGGCACCAGAGCCGGATCGTGACCGCTACCTCCCTGTCCATAACGCTCAAGCATGGAAGTGATGATGTCGACGGCCTCGGCTGCGCCGGTTGCGCGCTCCAGCGCCAGCCGCACCAGGTCCATACCGGTGAGGCCATTCGGCGCGTTGCGCGGATCGAGCGTGGTGTACACCGTTGTGTTCCCAATCGCGACGCCCGCCTCGTTCACTCCGTGCTCGGCACCCCAGCCCCATGCTGGTCGCGACAGCACGCAGCCAAGCGTGTCGGCGGTGTGCGAATCGACGTCAATGTGCGTGGTGCGCAGGATGCCCATGTCGCGACGAGGCGGCGACCAGTGAACGATTTGTCGCTCTGTGGGAGGGCGATCGCTGTTCTTGGCGAACAGTGTGAATGGGCCGCCGGTCGCCTGCGTCATCGCGACGAGACAGTCGCACATCAGCTAAACGACTCACCCTCACCCGGCACACGCGGGGCGGCGGTTGGCGATGCGTCGGCTGGGATCTCGGCGGACGCATCGTCCTCTGCCTGAACGACCACAGCGAGGCCGTCTGGCTGCGGCCACAGGGCCTCACCTTTCGCGTCGGTGGTCTGCCAGCCGGGCGCGATTGCGGGCGACGAGAGCGTGACGTGCTGGCCGCTCTGCTCCCAGAGCACAGCTGGCCGTTCGCCGTGCCAACGCACCGCAAACGAGACCGAGCTGAGCGCGCCGGTGGGCACGCCGTAGACCTCGAAGTTGTTGCCTTCCCAGCCGGCGGGCATGCCGTTGGGCAAGAGCCGACCACCCTCGGAACCGACATCGGAGATCAGCCGCTCGACCCAGGTGATGAAGGAGGCGCAGTCGGTAGGCGCGTCCGTGGGCAGCACATGCGAAGGCCCCAAGCGAGCGGCGAGTGCGCGCAGGTCGCGGCGAGCACGCTTCTCGCCGGCGACAGCCAACACGTGGTCGGCCGCGTCCAGTGCCGCGGCGAAGGCCCAATCGGGCTCTGCGGTCTTCGCCGCCAGCTCCAATGCGTGCGCCAAGTCTGGAATCCATTCCATTGCCTTCTCACCCATGCGCACCAGTTGGCCGACGCCCAGCAGAAAGCCCACTGGGTCGTTGTCCGGGTGCTCTGGCCCCACCAGTGCCAGCTCGCAACGCTCGGCAACGAAGCGTTCACTGAGTGCTGCGTCGGGCAGCAGCAGCCTGCTGGCGCGTTCCACCGTTGCGGTCCACCCGCGCGCTACACCGGCTGCGGTTGGGAGCCCGCCGTGCAGGGTTCCGGCGCCGCTGTTGTCGTGTGCCAGCGCCACGGTCAGTATCGCGTGATGGCCGACGGGAAAGGCCACGCTGCCTGCGGGCAACGTGATCCCCTCGATCGGTGCAGTTGGGGGGCGAGGGGACTGCAGTGCACTGTGCGTGAACGCGACAGCAATGGGCAGCGGCGACTCGTTCTCCACCTCGATGATGGTCAGCCCACCGCGGTCAGGTACCGAGTACACGCGCTGCACGGCGTCGCCGTCGGGGATGCGGACGCGGGTCTCGACGACCGCAGTGCCATCGATGCGGCGTTGCCGTACGGCTGCCTCGCGTTGCGGGCTGTGCCAACGGTCGTCGGCAGCGATGTGCCAGTCGAGCGGGGCGTTTGCGTCCCATGGCTCGATGCCACCCCAGGGCGTGACGGTGGCGCGCCACCCGCCGCCCGTAACACCGGTCGTGATGCCGTCCGTTACGCCGCGGGCGCTGCCTGAATTCATGCTCATTCCATCTCGCTCTTGCGGGTGCGCTGCATCAACGAACCCAGTGCCTCTCGCGCCGGACGGCCCTCATGACACACGG
The DNA here is from genome assembly GCA_043786575.1 of Ilumatobacteraceae bacterium. Taxonomy (GTDB): domain Bacteria; phylum Actinomycetota; class Acidimicrobiia; order Acidimicrobiales; family Ilumatobacteraceae; genus UBA668. Next base: position 16,173 of record JAYVVY010000261.1, on the reverse strand, counting down.
CCACCACCTGCTCGGCGATTGGCATATCTACTCCGTATCGGCGAGCAAGGTCGAGCACACTGGGCGAGCTCTTCACACCCTCGGCAACCATGCTCATTCCCTCCAACACTTCCTCTATTGTCTTGCCCCGCCCCAGCTCGAGGCCAACCATGTTGTTGCGGCTCTGCTTGGACGAGCAGGTTGCGATCAGGTCGCCCATGCCTGCAAGCCCCGAGAACGTGCCTGCCTGCCCGCCCATTGCAATGCCCAGCCGCGTCATCTCCGCGAGGCCGCGAGTAATGATGGTTGCCCGCGTATTGTCGCCGAAACCCATGCCCTCAGCCATACCGGCGGCAATTGCAATGACGTTCTTGACCACACCGCTGACCTCGCAACCCACCACGTCATTGTTGGTGTAGATGCGCAGGGTAGGCCGGCTGAAGATGCGCTGCAGCTCGGCCGCGATGTCGCTGTTGTCGATGGCGACCACGCTGGCCGCGGGCTGACCGCTGAGAATTTCCTTGGCCAAGTTAGGGCCGGTGAGCACGGCGACGGGATGGCCAGGCATCTCGTCGCGGATGACCTCGCTCATGCGCTTGCGTGAGGTGCGCTCCAAACCTTTCGTGAGGCTGACCACCGGTACCCAGGGTCGCAACGACTGGGCCGCCTCGGCGGCAACCTCGCGAAACCCGTGCGAGGGCACCGCCATCACCACCACGTCGGCACCGGCTACGGCGGCTCCCATGGACGCGGTCGCGCGCAGCTCGGAAGGCAGCTCGTACTGCGCCAGGTAGTCGGGGTTCACATGATCTCGGTTGATCGAATCAGCCAGTTCGGGCCGTCGAGCCCACAACACCGTCGGAGTATTCGCGGCGGCGAGTGCCGCAACCGTCGTTCCCCACGAGCCGGCCCCGATGACCGCGACATTGATCGACATGTGGACAGCGTAGGCCGTACACGGTGCGCCGACGGCAGTCTCGCCGGGGGTTGCGTCCTCTACGCTGCACGTGTGAATGCTGTTGTCCTCGTGCCGGTGAAGGCGTTCGCCGATGCGAAGGCGAGGCTGAGCCCGGTGCTCTCCCCCACCGAGCGCGAGGCGTTGGCACGCTGGACGGCTGAGCGTGTCCTCGCGGCGGCCGGCGAGCTGCCGGTGTTCATTGCCTGCGATAGCGAGTCGGTCGCCGACTGGGCCACCGCGCACGCAGCGACCGTGCTCTGGCACCCAGGAATTGGCCTCAACGCCGCCGTCAACAACAGTGTCGCCGACCTTCGCCGGCAGGGTGTCGACCATGTGGTGGTCGCCCATGGCGACCTGCCGCGCGCCTCCAATCTGGCGAGCGTCGTCTCCCCGGGCACGCTGACCCTCGTGCCCGACGCCCGCGACGATGGCACCAACGTCGCGGCGCTGCCCACCAACCTCGCTTTCCAGTTCGAGTATGGCGCCGGGTCGTTTCAACGTCATCTCTCACGCGCCGTTGCGGCCGGCCTACCAGTGGGCATCCGCCGCGACGCACTTCTGGCGCTCGACATCGACACTCCGTCCGATCTGATGCACCCGCTGGTGCAGGAGGTGCTTCCCTCATGGCTGCCAATGAACCTGGTCAACCCGACCCATCGCCTTCGCTGACCACCTATGAGTTACCCACGCCATCGTCAGCGCTCGCGGTAGGGGCACACCCCGACGACGTTGAATTCGGCTGTGGCGCGACGCTGGCCAAATGGGCGGCCGCTGGATGTGTCGTGCACCACTTGGTGTTGACCGACGGGTCAAAGGGCACGTGGAATCCCGATGCCGACGTTCCAGCGCTCATCGCCGCGCGCCAGAATGAGCAGCGCGAGGCGGCGCGCTGGTTGTCGGGGGCCAACGCCGGCGAGGTCGTGTTCCTCGGCGAGGTTGACGGTGAACTGGCCAACAGTCTTTCGCTGCGCGGTGAGGTGGCTCGCGTCATCCGAACACTGCGTCCTCAGGTCATCTTGGCGCACGACCCCTGGAAGCACTACCGGCTGCATCCCGACCATCGCGAGGCCGGTCTCCTGGCATGTGACGGCATCGTCGCCGCGCGCGATCCGCACTTCAACAAGGACCATGGGCTCGCGTCTCACCGGCCAGACACACTGCTGTTGTGGGAGGCCGAGTCGCCCGACCATATCGAGGACGTCGCCGAGTATGTGGAGCACAAACTGCGCGCCCTGGAAGCGCACGTCAGCCAGTTTGAGAGCACGATGAAGGCCATCGACACCGACCAGCTGACGGCCTTCCGTACGCGCATCACGGCACGCCTGGCGGGCCTCGGCGAGCGTTACGGCGTTGGCAGTGCCGAAGTGTTCAAACGCATCGACGACCTATAGTCACGACTGCTGACTGAACTGGCCAGCAGTACGGCCACCGCCGGGCTCGCCGGCGAACGCTTGCGCAATGCCAATCCACTGGACAGCGTTCGGTCCGTCAACGACTAGGGCTGTGTCATCGCGGTGGCGACGTTGCGTGACGACAAGACAGAAGTCCAGCGCGTCGCCGGTGACCCGATCCGCTGCTGGCTCACCCCACTCCCAGAGGGAACCGTCGGGAGCGGTCAGTGCGACGTAGAGAGGCGCCTCGGGCAGCGCAAGGCCGTTGATGAGGTAGCTGAACGACCGAGCCCGCACGCCGATGTGCGCCACATGCTGCAGGCGAGCAGACGCGTCGCGAGTGACCCCGAGTGCATCTGCAACATCTTGGCCATGCGCCCACGTTTCCATGAGTCGTGCCGTGATGAATGATCGCGCCGCCATCGCGGGCCCGTACCACGGCACCCGAACAGACGGATCAATCGTGCGCGCCAGCGACAGCAAGTCGGCCCGGTCATGCCGCCAAGAGGCCAGCAGTTCCGCGCCGCTCACCTCACGGCCGGGAGCCACCGACGCATTGGTACCACCAGCCGCCATCAGCCATTTCATGTCGGCCGCAAATGCTTCCGGATTGCGCAGTGCCAATGCAGCACGCTGATCAAAGAACCATAGGTGGCTGATCTGGTCGCGGATGGTCCAGCCGGCGGCGGGCGTAGCGAGCGACCACTGCGCTTCGGTCAGGTCCGCCGCCACCACATCGAGTGCGTCGTGTTCACCGGCAAGGTCGTCGCAGATCGCGTCCATCGCCACATTGTTCAGCACCCGTGCCGAAAACGGCGAATGGGGGGCACACGGCCCCCCATTCATCAGTGTGCGACGCAAGGCCTCACTTTTTCTTGGCGGCTGCCTTCTTGGCCGGAGCCTTCTTGGCCGGAGCCTTCTTGGCCGGAGCCTTCTTGGCGGGAGCAGCCTTCTTGGCCGGTGCGGCCTTCTTGGCCGGTGCAGCCTTCTTGGCCGGAGCCTTCTTGGCCGGTGCAGCCTTCTTGGCCGGTGCAGCCTTCTTGGCCGGAGCCTTCTTGGCCGGTGCAGCCTTCTTGGCCGGAGCCTTCTTGGCCGGTGCAGCCTTCTTTGCAGGTGCTGCCTTCTTGGCCGGTGCGGCCTTCTTTGCAGGTGCTGCCTTCTTGGCCGGAGCCTTCTTGGCGGGAGCCGCCTTCTTCGTTGCTGCCACTTTGACTTTCCTTCCGTAGTTGCTAGTTCTTGCTGAGTGTTGGTAGTGCAGGACGTACTCGTTCAGGGACTTCCCGCGAACGATTTACTTGATCACTTCTTCTTCGGGTTCAGTTCTGCCTTGAGCGTGCTGCTCGAGGTGAACTTCATACGGGTCGAGGCTGCAATGTTCACAGGCTCGCCGGTCTGCGGGTTGCGACCCGTGCGCGCCGCCGACTTCGAGGTGCTGAACGAACCGAAGCCCGGCCATGCGATCTTCTCGTCCTTCTTGGCCGCCTTGGTGACGATGTCGAAAAAGGCTGCGACCGTGCGCTCGGCATCGGCCTTGGTGACACCTGCTTCGGTTGCGATGGCGTCGATCAGCTCTGCTTTGGTGGTCATGTGACTTGATACCTCCGGGTACCGGATTTCTCGGGGTAACGATTTGTTACTTCCGCGTATCGAACAGGTTTCGCGCAACGAATACAAGCATCTAAGTTGTTGCATTTGCACTAAGTGTCCAGCGGCACGCTTTGGCGTGAACGTGCGACCAATGCGATAGCGGTCGCCTGACGGGTGGATGAACACTTCGTGCCCATCCACCATCGCCCGCGAGTCGTGCGCTACAACTGAACTCGTTACGGAACTTCACGTTCGTCCCCGTCCTTGTCTCCCTACGAATGGAGTGGCGTTGACCGATCTCTTGACCGGCCGTGTGTCAGACGAGTCAGTGAAGGGAGGTGTGCGTACACGAGTCGTGCTCGATACATCGGTGCTCGTTGGCGACCCAGGTTGCCTTCACAGTTTTGCCGGTGTCGATGTTGTCATTCCGTTCACAGTGATCGAGGAACTCGACAGTCTCAAGACACGGCCCGACGATGTCGGCCGCGCGGCACGCACCGCGCTGCGCACAATCGAGGAGTTGCGCGTCAAGGCGGGCGGCTCGCTGGCGACACCTGTGGCGATCGGCGACCCTGCCGCACAGGGCACCTTGCAGATTGAAATCAACGGCGTGCAGAAGCACCTACTGATCGAGCACGGCCTTGACCCGAACATTCCCGACAACCGCATCATCGGTGCGGCGCTGGGGCAGGCAATGCATGCACCCACTCGAATGGTGTCGAACGATGCCGCGCTGCGCATCAAGGCGGCGCACCTCGGCCTCGAAGCAACCGAGCATCACCCAATCGGTCGCTCAGCCGCCACCCGATCCGCCGGCTGGATCACCCTCGAGGCAGATCACCAACTGATCGATCGTCTGTACAGCGCGGGCGCTCTCGCCATGGACGATGTGGACGGCGCCGCCGGGCTCTTCGAAAACGAGTTCGCCGTGCTTCGCTCTGGATCGCAAAGCGCACTCACCCGTTGCATCGACGGCGAGTTGGTACTGCTACCGCATGCGGCACCGGAGGCGTGGGGGTTGCGCGCTCGTTCCAAAGAGCAGCGCTTCGCTCTTGAGCTACTCCTCGACCCGGACGTCAGCGTCGTTGCTCTCGACGGCCGCGCTGGCACTGGAAAGACGCTGCTCGCCATCGCCGCCGGCCTGGAGCAAGTGGTGGAGCAACGTCGCTACGAGAAGCTGGCCGTCTATCGGCCGCTCGTTCCTGTTGGCCGCGCCGACGTTGGCTTCTTGCCCGGCGGTCTCGACGAGAAGCTGGACCCGTGGATGTCGGCCATTCACGACGCGATCGTTGCGCTCACCGATCAGCGCAGCGACCACGACGCACATCGTCTGGTGGACGAACTGGTTGGCCGCAATCAACTCTCACTCGAATCGGTGACGTTCCTTCGCGGGCGCAGCCTGCATCGCCAGATCGTGGTCGTGGATGAGGCACAGAACCTGGAGCCAACCACGCTCAAGACAGTGCTCACACGCATTGGCGAGGGAACCAAGGTCATCTTCACCGGCGACACCAGCCAGATCGATGCGCCCTACCTGGGCGAGTCGAACAACGCGTTAGCAGTACTGATTCAGGCCTTCGGCGGCCAGTCATGCTTCGGTCACGTCACGCTCAGCGCGTGCGAGCGCGGGACTGTCGCCAGCCTCGCAGCCGAGCTTCTGTAGCCCTCAACAGTCCTTGCCTGCCGGCTGTAACGAACGTCACGCCCACTTTTGAGCATCATGCGCGCACTGCCTCTTGACATTGCCGACATCATTTAGTAGTAAATGAGTTACACGTTGTGCCCCCGTCACGTGTGAAGGACGAATCATGAGTCCAGTGCAACTTCTCTCCCCGTCAGAACTCTCCCAGGCTGACGCTCCACCGGTCGACATCGACTGGACCGATCTGGCCGCCTGCAAGGGTCAAACGCCGTTGTTCTTCCCACCGAAGGCCGAGCGGCCCCAGGCCAGGGAGCGCCGCGAAGCGAAGGCCCGCCGGTTTTGTAACCTGTGCGTCGTCTCCGACAGTTGCCGCACGTTCGCACGCGAGCATCACGAGTACGGATTCTGGGCCGGAGAGAGCGAGGAGGACCGTCACCTGGCGGGCTTCACCGTCTCGGCGCCTATCGGCATTCGCGCCAGGGGTGTGCGGGTCTAACCCCACTGCATCACACCCCTGCCGTAAGGTGCAGCGCATGCCGGAACTCGTCAGCACCCAGCGGTTTGCCGTGGTCGACGTAGAGACGTCTGGGCTCTCAGAAAAGCACCACCATGTGCTGCAAGTTGGTGTCGTCGTGGTTGATGGCACCGGCGTTGTGCTGGAACGCTGGAGCAGCCTCCTCGCACCACGGTTCCGCTGGTGGTTCCGGGTCGGCCCTACGGAACTGCACGGCATTCATCGGCGAGATGTCCGCTCTGCGCCCCCTGCGCCAGAAGTGATGGCTCGCGTGGCCGAGCTGTTGCAGGACACCCGGTTCGTGGCTCACAACGCTGAGTTTGATATTGCCTTTCTTACGAAGGCAGCTACGCGTCACGGCATCACCCTGGCAATCAATCAGCCGCTCTGTACGCTCCGGCTCTCCCGGCAGCTGGATCCCGAGCGTCAGCTTTCGCATCGCCTTGGCGACATGTGCGCTCGCTACGACATCCACCTCGCACGCCCACACGATGCGTTGGCCGACGCCGACGCAACGGCCGCAGTGCTTCCGCACCTTCTGCGCGCTCACGGCTTCGAGACGGTCGACCAACTGCCCGTGCTCACGCCACGCCTTTAATCACTCCTCTGCGTAGCGGCTCAGCACCTCCGCAGCAGCGGTTGCGCCAAGATGCACCCACTCCCCTGGCTCAACGACGCTCGCCTCGGCACCCAGCCGAAGCAGCAGGTCGCGCAGCCAACGTTCACTTGCCACCGTCACCTCGATCAGCCACCCGTCACCGTCGGGCTGCACTGATCGAGTGGGATACCGCTCGGCAACCCAGACACCGCTGGCGGGCACCCGCAACAACGCGACCGGCAGCTCGTCATCGGCAAACCATGAATCGCCTTGGGGCACGTCCACATCTCGGGGCTCGTCGATTTGGCCGGTCAGTTCGCCATGTTCGATTCGGTCGATGCGGAAGGTGCGCTCCTCACCGCTGCGATGATCGTCCGCAATCACGTACCAGTAGCCGCCGTCGAAGAAAACTCGGCGGGGAGTGATCTCACGTTCAGATCGTCGGTCGGCTGCGGGCGACCAGTAGTTGATGCGCATGCGGACGCAGCGCTGAGCGGCATCAACAACCATTGCCGCCGCCGGCGGTTGCGATGTCTCCATCACTACCGCGTCGTCGCCGAGCACAGTGGCCAACTTCTGCAGCGCACGCGCCAGCGCGCCGTCCACATCAGCACCCGGCAACTGCATCGCCACCCGCGCCGCTGCCAGCAATGCAAAACCTTCTGGCGCGGTCAATCGCAACGGTCGTGTGAAGAGCCGGGGCACACCGGCATACACGCGGCCCTCGTCGATGAACACATCGACCATCTCGTCAACGAACGGCGGTAGGCCGCACATCGCTGCCAACTCAAGATCCTTCACCAGCTCCGCTTCGGTGAGTTCGAAGCGATCACACATCTCCGCGACAGCCACCTCACCGTGCTCCATCAGCCATGGCAGCATCACCAGCAGGCGTCGTAAGCGGTCGCTGGTCGGCCGTGGGCCGCGACGAACCGTCATCGCGCACCAACCATTGCCTGCAGCCAGGCCACCACCTCGGCGCGAATCTCTACGGGCGCCAAGACTTCGCCATGTTCACCGAGGCCAAAGAGCCACGAGCGAAACGCGTCGAGATTGGCGCAGGGCACCTCCACAACTATCGACCCATCGAGGCGCCGGCTCAGCACCGACGCAGCACCCAGCTCGCGTTCGATTGCTGTAGCCCGGGGTTCGTCGATCAGGACTTCGGCGCGTGCGGCGGGTTCGCCACCCAGCAGCTTTGGGTCCGATGGAAACGTTGCCCGCGGGTCGAAACCTTCAGGGCGTTCGAACGCAGCAGCTTCGCCGACCGTGAGCTCGCCCTCCATGCGGTCAACCCGGTAGGTGCGCACCTCGGCTCGATCCACGTCGAACCCAATGACGTACCAGTAGCGCTCGCGCAGCAGGAGGGCGTAGGGGTGCAGCCGTCGAGGCGACGCATGATATCCGAAGGCCACCTCAGCGCGGGCGGCACTTGCCTCGCGGAGAGCTGGCAGCGCCGGGAGATCCGGAATGTTGGCAACCACCACCGGCGCCGAGCTGCGATCGCCACCTAGCTTCAACAGTCCGAACTGCGCGTCGGCCAGACGGGCAGCCGCGACCGCCAGCTGCAGCGCGGCCCGCTCGTCGGGTGCCAGCTGCAGGTCGGCCAGCTCGTAGCGGTTCCGGTCAATTCGATACGCGGTGCGTCCCGCGTCGTTGCCGCCCAGCACCTCGCTCTCCAGCGGCACGCCGATCTCGCGCAGTAGCGCCTTGTCACGCTCGAAGGCACCACGTTGCGCTGCGTCGCCGGTGGGGTACTGACCATCGAGCGCATTCACGATTTGTTCCTGCGTCATCGGCGAACGCGAGGCGAGGAGTAGCGCGACGAGGTTGGTGATGCGTTCGAGCGCGTCGACCACTCAGCGACCCGTCTGATAATCGTAGAACCCGCGTCCCGTCTTGCGGCCCAACAACCCGGCCTCCACCATACGAGACAGCAAGGGCGGCGAGGCGTAGAGCGGCTCCTTGAACTCGGCGTACAGGCTGTCCGCGACGGCCATGGTGGTATCGAGGCCGATGAGGTCGGTGAGCCGCAACGGGCCCATGGGATGGTTGCACCCCTCCACCATTCCAGCGTCGATGTCGTCGGCGGTGGCGAAGCCCGACTCCATCATGCGAATGGCCGACAGCAGGTACGGAATGAGTAGTGCGTTGACGATGAAACCGGCGCGGTCCTGGCTGCGAATCACTCGCTTGTGCAGCACATCGCTGGCGAACGCGTTGGCCCGTTCGGTGGTGGCCGGCGAGGTGAGCAGCGACGTCACCAGCTCGACCAGCTTCAGTACGGGCACTGGGTTGAAGAAGTGAATGCCAATCACCTGCTCGGGCCGTTGGGTGGCGATGCCCAGCTTCATAATGGGGATCGAGCTGGTGTTACTGGCAAGGATTGCTTGCGGGTCGGTGACGGCCCTGTCCAGTTCGCGAAAGACGTTGGACTTCAGCGCTTCGTCCTCGATGACCGCCTCGACCACCAACTGGCGATCCGACAGCTCGGCGAAATCAGTAGTGAAGGAGAGTCTGGCGATGGCGGCGTCGCGTTCATCCTCGGTCAGTTTCCCGGAGCGCAGACCGCGATCGAGGCTGCCCACAATCTTGCTGCGACCGCGTTCCGCGGCCTCGACCGTCACTTCCAACACGGCCACGCTCAGCCCGGCACGGGCACAGACCTCGGCGATACCCGAACCCATCAGGCCCGCACCGACTACACCAACTCGCTCAATCTCCATTCCTCTACTCTGCCGCATCCTGCGGGTGTTGCACCCGCATCCTGCGGGTGTTCGGCGGCGTTGCCCTACCCTGGTTGGGTGACTTCGCTTGCCCGTCTCCCTCGGCCCTCTGCCAGCCGCTTGGCCGTGCGCGTGACACCCGACGCCTTGCGGCAAATTCGTGGCGGCCACCCGTGGGTCTACGAGACCTCCATCAACACGGTAAAAGTGCCAGCCGCAGCGCCCGACACCGGCAAGCCGGGCGACCTTGCCGTCGTGTTCGACGACGATCGCAACTTTGCAGCAATTGGCCTGTACGACCCCGCCAGCCCCATCCGAATCAAGCTGCTCCACGAGGGCAAGCCCGTCACCATCGACCGCGCCTTTTGGGTGGCGCACGTCGCTGCCGCCGTCGCCCGTCGACAGCCGCTGGTCGATCTCTCCGCGGCCGACCCCGAGCGGGCCACCACCGGCTACCGCTGCATCAACGGCGAGAACGACGGCTTTCCCAGCCTGGTCCTCGACCGCTACGACCGCACGCTGGTGCTGAAGCTGTACTCCACCATCTGGGTCCCGCACCTCGCCGATCTGATTCCCGCCATCGAAGAGGTCCTGCGGCCCGAAGCGCTGGTCGTGCGCTTCGCGCGCAACATCGACCAAGAGGGTCTGTTCGGTTTGGAGGAGGGCGATGCACTGATCGGCATCTGCCCCGCAGACCCCGTGCCGTTCCTAGAGAACGGTCTGTCCTTCGAAGCCGATGTGGTACACGGGCAGAAGACCGGCCACTTCCTCGATCAGCGCGACAACCACTGGTTCGTGCGCCGCATCACCGAAGGCTGCCGCGTGCTGGACATGTATGCCAGCACCGGCGGCTTCTCCGTCAATGCTGCCGCCGGCGGCGCGCACGAAGTGGTTGCTGTCGACCTCAGCGAACCGACGCTTGCCGCTGCCAGCCGCAACATGCAGCGCAACATGGATGTGCCTGCAGTAGCGGCCTGCAAGTTCAGGCCGATGAAGGCCGATGCGTTGGAGGCCATGAACCGGTTGATTCGCAGCGGCGACAAGTTCGACGTCGTCATCATCGACCCGCCGTCGTTCACGCCCCGCCAAGCCAGCGTGGACCGTGCGTTGAAGGCCTATGCACTGCTCACCGAGAAGGGCGTCAAGCTGGTTCGCCCGGGCGGCGTGCTGGTACAGGCCTCGTGCAGTAGCCGCGTCACGGCCGACGAGTTTCACACCACCGTCTCGCACGCCGCCGCCCAGGCTGGCCGGCCGATGGAAGAGTTCCGCCGCACTCGCCACCCGGTCGATCATCCAGTCGACTTCCCCCAGGGCCACTACCTCAAGGCTGTCTTCGCCACCGTCCCATAGCCGGTGAAGCCTCGGGTAGCTGGCGTGGGGCAGACTGACGCGATGCGTCGATTACCCAGCCCGTTCAGCCAACCGATCTCTCGTCGCCTGTTGCTCTGCGGCGCCGCGGCTACGGCGATTGCGGCGTGCAGTGACGGCTCGGACACGACCAGCCCAACCGCCGCATCGGCCACGGCACCAGACCTCACGGTCGCAGTGACCGATGCCCCGACCACAACCGTCGCAGCAACCACAACGTCGACGATGGCCGACGTCCAACTGGTGGGCGATCCGTTCACGCTTGGCGTCGCGTCGGGCGACCCCGATGCCACCGGCGTTGTGTTGTGGACACGCCTGGCACCGGAGCCGTACACCGGTGGGGGCATGCCGGCCGACGACATTGCTGTGCTGTGGGAAGTCAGTGCCACCGACGACTTCGCTGAGGTTGTATTCAGTGGCACCGAGACTGCCACCGCCGCTCACGCCCATACCGTGCACGCCATCGCCCAGCTTGATCAGGGCGATTGGTTCTACCGCTTCCGTGTCGGTTCGTACACCAGCCCGGTCGGCATCGCCCGGCCTGCACCGGCAGCCGACGCGCCACTGGCACAGGCCAAGTTCGCCGCCGCCAGCTGTCAGAACTACGCCGACGGTTACTACGCCGCACACCGCGACATCGCCGAGCAACGTCCCGACTTCACGCTCTGGCTGGGTGACTACATCTACGAAGGCGGTGGGCTGCCCTTCGACCCCGACGTAGTCGCTCGCGAGCACATTGGCGACGAGCCGATGACACTCGACGATTACCGCAATCGCTACGGCCAGTACAAGAGCGACCCGCAGCTGCAGGCCGCCCACGCCGTCTGCCCGTGGTTTGTGATCTGGGACGACCACGAGGTGGAAAACAACTACGCCGGCCTCACCCCGCAGGACGCTGCCGATGCAGCCGGCTTTCAGGCACGCCGCTTCGCTGCCTATCAGGCGTGGTGGGAGCATCAGCCGGTACGGCTGGACCCGCCCGTCGCCGCCGACCAGGAGTACCGCATCTATCGCGACACGCAGTGGGGCGACCTCATCGAGTTAGCGCTGCTCGACGGCCGGCAGTACCGCAGCGACCAGGCCTGCGGCGACGCCACACTGAGCCTGGACCCTCCGTGCGCGGAGGCTCTCGACCCGGCGCGCACGATGCTGGGCGCGGAGCAAGAGCAGTGGCTACTCGACACGCTGTCAGCCTCCACCGCGGCGTGGAATGTGGTGGGCAACCAGGTGATCCTGGCTGATTCCACCTTCAACGGCGCAGTACTGAACTACGACCAATGGGATGGCTACCCGGTGGCACGGGCCCGCCTGCTGCAGGCCTTCGCGGACAACGACATTCAGAACCTGGTGGTCGTTACCGGCGACATCCACCTCGCTGCCGTCGCCCAGCTGCGTGCCGGTGATCGTGCAACCGGACCTACGGTGGGCGCGGAATTCGTGACAACGTCCATCAGTTCCGACGGTTTGATCGATGATTCACTGTCGGACGTTCTCAAGACGTTCCCCGACCTTGTCGACGCCGAGCTGTCACACCGCGGCTACAGCCTGCACACCGTCACACCCGAGCGATGGACCGCCGAGTACCGGATCGTCACCGAGGTCGACAACCCGGACAGCACCGTCACATCTTTTGGAACGTATGTCATCGAGGCCGGCAGCAACACGGTCGCCAAGGCCAGTTAGCTCCCGGTCACTCGCTGAGACGGTTGGCGCGGTACCAGCGGATGAGTGCGCTGGTCCCCGAGTCATGTGCAGGCTCGTCGTTGCTGGTCAGCTCCGGCGTGATGCGATTCGCCAGCGCTTTCCCCAGCTCCACGCCCCACTGGTCGAAGCTGTTGACTCCCCACACAGTGCCTTGGACAAACACGATCTGCTCGTAGAGCGCGATGAGCTGGCCCAACACACCGGGGGTCAGGCGCGGCGCCAGGATGGTGGTGCTGGGGCGGTTGCCCGGGAAGACGCGCGCCGCCTGCTGGTGTGCGGGAATGCCCTCCGCCACCACCTCCTCCAGCGTCTTTCCGAAGGCCAGCGCTTCGCCCTGCGCAAACAGGTTGGCCATCAGCAGATCGTGCTGCGATTGCAGGTTGTGGTTCGGTTGCGCGAAGCCGATGAAGTCGATGGGCACCAGCCGCGTGCCCTGGTGCAGCAGCTGGTAGAACGCGTGCTGGCCGTTGGTGCCCGGCTCGCCCCACACGATCGGGCCGGTGGTTGTGGCGACTTCGCCGCCGTCCAGCCGGGCGCGCTTGCCATTGCTCTCCATGTCCAGCTGCTGCAGGTAGGCAGCGAACCGGCGTAGCTCGTGCGCGTAGGGCAACACTGCTTTCGTCTCGGCGCCCAACACGTTGTGGTACCAGATACCCACCATGCCCATCAGGATCGGGGCGTTCTGCTCGGCCGGCGCGGTGCGGAAATGTGTATCGATGATGTGGAAGCCGTCGAGGAACTCGCGGAAGCCTTTGGCCCCGATGGAGATCATCAGCGACAGACCAATGGCCGAGTCAACCGAGTAACGCCCGCCAACCCAGTCCCAGAAGCCGAACATGTTGGCTGTGTCGATTCCGAACTCGGCCACCTTGGCAGCGTTGGTGCTGACGGCGACGAAGTGCTTCGCCACCGCCACGTCGCCAAGCGCCGCGGTCAACCAGCGGCGCGCTTCGCTGGCGTTGGTGATGGTCTCGATGGTGGTGAACGTCTTGGAGCTGACCACAACCAACGTGGTCGCCGGGTCGAGATCAGCAAGATTGGAGGTGATGTCTGCACCATCGACATTGCTGACAAAGCGACAGGTGAGACCCTGCTGGCCGAACGCAGCGGTGGCCAGGTAGGCCATCGCCGGCCCGAGGTCGCTGCCACCGATGCCAATGTTGACGACAGTCTCGATGCGCTTGCCGGTGGCACCCAGCCACTGGCCGCTGCGCACCTGCCCGGCGAAGACCGCCATCCGGTCCAGCACCTCGTGTACCTCTGGCACCACGTTGTGGCCATCTACCAGCACGGTCGCGCCGGCTGGCGCGCGCAGCGCGGTGTGCAGCACCGCACGCTGCTCGGTGGTGTTGATCTGTTCGCCGGCGAACATTGCGTCACGGTGTGCTTCCACCCCAGCCGCAGCGGCGACAGCCTGCAGCGCCGCCATCACGCCATCATCGATGAGGTGCTTCGAGTAGTCGATGCGCAGGTGGCCGGCGGTCACCACGTAACGCTCGGCGCGGGTCGGATCGTCGGCGAACAGCGTGCGCAGGTGGGCCGGCGGTTGGGTCGTCTGGAGCGCGGCCCATTCGGGGGTGGTGGTGATGTCCATCACCCGCCGACGCTACCTCTGTCGTGTGGCCGACGTTCTACGACGATGCGGCGGGAAGCTGGGCCGCCGCAGCGCTGTCGATCACCACGACCGTGTGTGTGCGCCGGACACGCTGAATCGGCAGCGACCGATCTTCCAACAACCATCGACGCATGGGCGTGGCCTTGGCAGCGCCGGGTGCGAGCACCAACCGATGGCGTGCAGCGTTGACAACCACCGGCGTCAGTGTCATTCGCACAAAGCCGTTGTAGAGCCCGCTCATCGCGACGGGCTGGACGTTGTCGATCACATCGTCGCCTGGCGGCCACGAAGCAGTGTGGCCATCGTCGCCCATCCCCAGATGCACCACGTCGAATCGGTCGGGCAGGCCGGCCGCATACCTTCTGGCCGCCGCCCGCTGGTCACGCGCGGTCACCGGCATCAGATGCACGCAACTCTTCGCAAGAGGCAGAGCCGTCAGAAGATGAGCGTTGCGGGCAGCGTCGTCGTCGGGCGCTACACGCTCGTCCACCTGCCACACGTCGACAGCGCCCCACGGCACGTCCATCTGTGCGAGGTCGGCGAACATGAGGGCTGGCGTACTGCCGCCGCTGACGGCAATCGTTGCCACGCCTCGACCACGCACGGCGTTGCGCAGCTGGCGCGCCACCCACTCGGCTGCTTCGGTCGCAGCCTGCGGTGGGTCGGGGGCGACGTGAATGTCCATCCCCCGAGCTTTCCAGATCACTGTCGTTCGGATTTCACAATCGTCGGAGGAAACGTCGAAGTGACGCACTCTGCCACCGACGACCAGGGCGTGTGAACAAGTAGCGCGTCGCTTCGGCCGACAGACCGGTCAGTGCGGCTACTCGCCGGTGAAGTGGGGTTCGCGGCGTTCTAGGAAAGAGCGGACGCCTTCGCGGTGGTCGGCGGTCTTGAACAGTTCGCCCAGCGACCTCGAGACCCACACGCCCAGTTCCTCCCAATCCGGGTCGAGCGCGACACGCAGGCCAGCCTTCAACCGCTGTACCGCGAGAGGCGGGCGCGACGCAATCTTCTCGGCCAGCGCCATCGCGGTGGGCAGCAATTCCGCGTGCGGCACAACTCGCGACACCAGGCCCCATCGCTGCGCAGTTGCCGCGTCGATGACGTCGCCGGTGAGCAGCAGTTCCGCCGCCCGCTCGCGCCCCACCAACTGCGCCAACCGACCGAGACCCGCAACGTCGCTGCACAGCCCACGCAGCACGAACAGCTCGCCGAACTTGGCGCGCTCCGAAGCGACCCGCAGGTCGGCCATCAACGCAAGTTCCATACCCCAACCGACCGCCGCGCCATTGACCGCGGCCACAATCGGCACGTCGGTCTGCAGCAGAGCGCCGGCCGCTGGCGTCAGGCGGGGCAGCACGGTGGTGGGCTTCGGGCCGTTGCCGCCGCCCATCACCTCGCGCACATCGTCGCCGCTGCAGAACGCAGGGTCGGCGCCGGTGATCACAAGACAGCGAGCCGTTGTGTCGCGAACGGCACGCTCCAACTCGTCGTAGCTCTGGAACCGCAACGCATTGCGCACGTCGGGCCGCTCGATGGTGACCACATCCACGTGGCCCACCCGTTCCACACGCACATCTGTCATCTGCTCCCCCTCGCCACGTACTGTACGAAGCGTGACCACCCTCTCCGCTACCGGCCTGCACGCCCTCACCGATCGCATTCACCACGAACTCCACTCGGGCAACATCACCGCCGCTCAGCTGGCTGTGGGCCTCGACGGCGAGGTCGTGCACTTCGAATCGTTCGGCGGCGCCACCAATGACGACCGCTTCGTCATCTTCTCCGCCACCAAGGCGCTGGTCGCAATGGCCTTGCTGCCGCACTTCGCAGACGGCTCGCTGGACCTGACCACACCCGTCGCCCACTACCTGCCGGAGTTTGGCCATCACGGCAAAGACACCGTTACGGTGCTGCAACTGCTCACCATGCAGGGCGGATTTGCGCAGGCGCCGATTGGCCCGGATCGGTGGGGCACAAGCGAGGGCCGGCGCGCACAGTTCGCCGAGTGGTCGCTGGACTACCCGGCCGGCTCGAAGACCGAGTACCACCCAGTCACGGCGCACTGGGTCATCGCCGAACTACTCG
>JAYVVY010000260.1:0-3682 GCA_043786575.1 Ilumatobacteraceae bacterium | reverse complement strand
GGCTGTTCCCAAGAAGAAAAAGTCGAAGATGAAGACCCGCAGCCACCGTGCTGGCGCGTGGAAGCTGGCCGCCCCGTCGCGCAGCATCTGCCCGCGCTGCGCCGCTGCGAAGTTGCCGCACACGGTGTGCCCCAGCTGCGGTTGGTACAAGGACCGCGTTGCCGTAGAAGTCGGCTGAGCCGCGAGGCTGTCATGCTGCCGATCGCCGTTGATGCGATGGGTGGCGACCGGTCACCTGGCGAGATTCTCGCCGGTGCGCATGCCGCCGCTGCGCTGGGAATTCCAGTCGTCCTTGTCGGGCCCGAGGGGCTCGAAGGTTGTGGCGACCTCCCATTGATACATGCGTCAGAAGTCATCGCGATGGACGACGACGCTGCCCAAGGGGTGCGTCGCAAGAAGGACTCATCATTGGTGCGCGCAGCCGAAGCCGTTCGTGACGGCAAGGCCAGCGCCATGGTGTCGGCTGGCAACACTGGCGCCACGATGGCTTCTGCCCTTCTTCGTATGGGCCGCGTAAAAGGCGTCAACCGCCCCGCCATCGCCACCCCGATTCCAGTGCCGGGCGAGCGCCCCAATATCTTGCTCGACGCCGGCGCCAACTCCGAAGTGCAGGCCGAGTGGCTGGTGCAGTTCGCCACCATGGGAACCATTTACGCCCGCCATCGTTTTGGCATCGAGCGCCCTACAGTCGGCCTGCTCTCCATTGGTGAGGAGCCAGGCAAGGGCGACTCGCTGCGCAAGGAAGCGTATGAACTGCTGGTCAACGCACCGGGCATCGACTTCATCGGCAATGTCGAGGGTCGCGACCTGATGCGCAAGACGGCCGACGTCATCGTCACCGACGGTTTCACCGGCAATGTAGCGCTCAAGACTTTGGAAGGCGGGCTCAAGACGCTGTTCGGCGCCCTACTGACCGCCTTTGCCAGCAAGCCGGAGTACAAGGAGCACGCTGACGCCTTGCTGCCGGCGTTGCTGCCGCTGCACACCGCAATGAGCCCCGATACCCAGGGTGGTGCTGTGCTGCTCGGCGTTGATGGCATCTGCATCATCAGCCACGGCTCGTCGGGCGAGACGGCGATGGTCAATGCCATCAAGCTGGCAGAAGAAATGGTGCACACCGGCCTGGTCGCCGAGATCACGGCCGCGTTCGCAACAGCTCCGTAACGTGTCACGACGGTTCTCACAGCAGCTGCACCGCAAGCGCTAGCCTCGGCACGTCCACAACTTCCAGGAGTAACCCGGTGCCCGCAGATTCCAACGCCGACCAGCAGCCGCTCGACCGCGAAGGCGTCTTCGAGATCGTGCGCGCCAACCTCTCCGACATCTTGGAGATCGACCCCGCATCCATCTCTGAGGGCCAGTCGTTTGTCGACGACCTTGATGCGGACTCGCTGGCGCTCATCGAGCTCGTCGAAGCGCTCGAGGAAGACCTCGCCGAGCGCCACGTAGGTTTCCGCATCGAAGACGAAGATCTCGTCGATCTCAAGACTGTGCGTGACGCGGTCGACTACGTGTTCGACCGGGTCAAGGGCAGCTGACATTTCGGTTCGGGCCGAACCTGATCTCACCGAGCTTCGGCGGCATCTCGGGTACGAGTTCCAAGACCCTGATCTGTTGCTGCGCGCTCTCGCGCACCGCAGCTGGTGTGCCGAAGTCGGTGGCTTGCCCAGCAACGAACGCCTTGAGTTTCTGGGCGATGCAGTGCTGGGTTGGGTGGTTGCCGACCTCGCCTATCGGCTCTTCGGCGACCTGACCGAGGGCCGGCTCACCGACCTGCGCAAGAGCGTGGTGAATGCGTCCGCTCTGGCCGAAGTGGCACAGGAGATTGAGCTCGGTGACTGCATTCTGTTGGGTAAGGGCGAGGCGGCCGCGGGCGGGCGCTCGAAGCCGTCGATCCTCAGCGATGCGCTGGAGGCGGTGCTCGGCGCCGTGTACATCGACGGCGGGGCCCCGGCTGCGTTCGCCCTCATCGAGCGGCTGTTCACTGAGCGGATGGAGGTCGCAGCGCTGCGGCTGGACCGGTTGGACTACAAGACGGTGCTGCAGGAACTCACCGCTCGGCTGCACGACACCGCGCCGGTGTATGTGCTGAGCGACACGGGGCCGGACCACGACAAACGATTCTCGGCGACGGTCATCGTCGCCGGGCAGTCGGTGGGTGCGGGCGAGGGACGCTCGAAGAAGACTGCCGAGCAGGCCGCAGCCGAGCAGGCCTGGCTCGTGCTGTCAGCACGCGCAGCGGAGTAGGAGCCCATGCCCGAGCTGCCGGAGGTGGAGACGGTACGTCGTGGACTGGAGGTGCAGGTGATGGGGCGACGGATCACCCGAGTGGAAGTGGGCCGTGAACGATCGGTTCGTCGCACATCACGGCAGGCGGTGATCGACGGCCTGACCGGGGCGACGATCCTGAGCGTCAATCGGCGAGGCAAGTACCTGCTGTGCCCGCTGGACACGGGTGACGAATTGATGATGCATCTACGGATGAGCGGGCGGTTGCTGGTGGCCGACGCGGGTACCGAACGGCCGCCACATACGCACGTGGTGATGCACCTCGCCGGCGAGCCCGCGCAGGAACTGTGGTTTGTTGACCCGCGAACGTTCGGCGAGGTCGTTGTGTTTGATCCAGCCAATGTCGCCGTCGAGCTACCCGAGCTGGCGAAGATGGGCGTCGACCCAATTTCCGACGGGCTGTCGCGCGCCCAGTTCGCAGGGTTGCTACGCAGCCGGTCGCGGCAGATCAAGGCACTGCTGCTGGACCAACATGTCATCGCTGGCATTGGAAACATCTATTGCGACGAAAGCCTGCACTTGGCAGGCGTGCGCTGGGACCGACGGTCGGATGCGGTCACCCCGCGGGAGATCACCAAGCTGCACGCCGCGATCATGACCGTGCTGGCTGACGCCATAGAGGCGGGCGGCAGCACCCTGGCCGACACCCAATACGTGGGTGTGGACGGTGAGAGCGGATGGTTCCAGCTGAACCACCGGGTGTACGACCGCGCCGGCCAACGCTGTCTCACCTGCGGTCGCGCCAACATCGTGAAGATCGTCGTCGCCGGTCGCGGCACGCACTACTGCCCCCGCTGCCAGCGGTAGCACGCAGCGCGACCGCTGGGAAGCGGCAGGGGTGGCCGGGCCTTGATAACGTCGCCGACGCTGTGTTCCTGAAATCCCTCACCCTCAAAGGTTTCAAGTCCTTCGCCGACGCCACCACGCTCCAACTGGAGCCGGGGGTGACTGTCGTGGTCGGTCCCAACGGGTCGGGTAAGTCGAACGTTGTCGATGCCATCGCCTGGGTGCTCGGCGCGCAGGCGCCCAGCGCGGTGCGTAGCCAGAAGATGGACGATGTCATCTTTGCCGGCACAGCCAAGCGCCCAGCCCTCGGTCGTGCCGAGGTCACGCTCACTTTGGACAACTCCGCCGGCCTGCTGCCGATCGAGTTCACCGAGGTGACCGTGAGTCGCACGCTGTTCCGTACCGGCGAGAGCGAGTACGCGATCAACGGCGTCAACTGCCGTCTGCTCGACGTGCAAGAGCTGCTCAGCGATGCCGGCGTCGGCCGTCAGCAGCACGTCATTGTCAGCCAGGGCCAGATCGACGCCGTGCTCAACGCACGCCCCGAAGACCGGCGCAGCATTGTCGAGGAAGCGGCCGGCGTGCTGAAGTATCGCCGCCGCAAGGA
>JAYVVY010000259.1:0-2397 GCA_043786575.1 Ilumatobacteraceae bacterium | reverse complement strand
GCCAGCGGCCACCAGACGCGGCTGATTGCCCGGGCGAACTGTCGGCCGGCGGCGAGGTGCCCGAGGCCGGCCAGGCGAGCTGATTCACTCGGCGGCACGTCGGTGAGTTTGCGCTGCAGGGCGATGGTTGTTCCGCCAGCAACCCCGACAGCAAGCAATGGATGACGGGCCGCCAGCAGCAGCCACGACAGCGCGCTCCAACCACTCATTCGCACGGGTGCCAGGGCGTTCGGGTGCCGACGCGCCAGTGGCGCGGCCGAACGGCCGTAGCCATACCGTTGCCGCAGCAGCGCCGTGATGGTGCTGCGCGCTTCGTGGTGCACCACCGACGTTGGCTCGTAGCGGCAGCGATGACCGGCCGCCACGCAACGCCACACAAGGTCGACGTCCTCGCCCAACCGCATGGCCTCGTCGAATCCCCCGAGCTCGCGCACCACCCCAGCACGCCAGACCATCGCAGCCGCGGGCACGTAGCTGACTCGTGTGCCGGCAGCGATCCGCGCGGGTTCGGGCCCCAGGTCCAGCGGGCTGTGCCGCTGTTCGTAGCCGGCCAACCAAGTGCTGTCTGGCGCCCCCGCAACGCGCGGTGCCGCGAGAGCGACTCGCTCGTCAGCGAAGTGGTTGAGGAGTGGCTGCAGCCAATCGTCGGGCAGGTACACATCGGTGTCGACAAACGCGACCAACGGTGTGGTCACCGCGGCGAGGCCGGTGTTGCGCGCTGCGGCCGGGCCCCTGTTCGCTTCATGCCGAAGGACGGTGTGCCGCAGTCCGGCGACGACATGGTCGGCGTTGTCGAGAGCCAACGGGATTGGGCTGGCGTCGTCGACGACGATGACGTGCATGCCCGCGGGCAGGGTGCGCGGCAGGCGACCGTACGCGGGGATCACAACCGTGACGTGCGCGGCCGTGAACGGGGTGCGCTTGCGGAGTGGGTGCAGCGCACCGGCGTCGACGAAGCGATCGAGCAGTTGGTGCACCGGTGCGGTGTCGGGTTCCTCGCCAACCTCGGCCATCGCCACCACCTGCGCACCACCCGTGGAGAGACGGAATAGTCGCAGCGGAGAGCCGGCGATCAACACCCGGCCGTCACCAGGCCGCCGCCACGATGAGTCAAGGCGGTAGCGAGTCGACGACACGTCAGCTCACCACTTCTAGTCCCACCACTCGTCGACGGCGGCGACGAGGTCGATGTTGAGGCGGGTCATCAGGTTGCGACCGTGTGAGGCCGACGCGTGGCGCGGGTCGCCCAGGACACCGTTCTCGCTGACGGCGCGGATGCCGCTCTCGAGCATCTCGTCAAGCAGGTTCGCCAGTGGCTCGGTGTTACCCACTTCGGCACGATGCATGCGTACGAGGTCCGGTGCCAACGCGAGCATGATCGAGGTTTCGGTGTCGCCCGCGTGAGCGTCGCCGCCAGGAATCTTCGGCCACCACGCGAACACTCGCCGCTGCTCTTCCAGCAGGGTGCGTACCGCACGTTCGACGGGTAGTCGGTTGCCGCCATGGCCGTTGACCAACACCACGCCTGCGCTCCAATCGGCGCTACGCACCAGTTCGACAATTACCTGTTCCATGACCGCCGCACCGATGGACAGGGTGCCCGGGAACGACGCGTGCTCCCCGCTGGAGGTGATGCTCAGTGATGGGGCGACCAGCAGATCGCCCTCGTCGAACTTGTCGGCCAGGCTTTCCGCGAGGGCAACCGCGATGCGGGTGTCAGTATCAAGCGGAAGGTGCGGGCCGTGCTGCTCGCAGGCGCCAATCGGCATGATCAACAGTGGCCTCCGCTTGGGCTTCCAATGGTCGCTCCAGGTGGTCCGCCCGAGGTACTTCGTCATTGCGAGACGCTGTTCA
This sequence comes from Ilumatobacteraceae bacterium, assembly GCA_043786575.1. Taxonomy (GTDB): domain Bacteria; phylum Actinomycetota; class Acidimicrobiia; order Acidimicrobiales; family Ilumatobacteraceae; genus UBA668. Next base: position 543 of record JAYVVY010000259.1, on the reverse strand, counting down.
TCGGACGAGCCCGGCGATTACCGCAGTCGTCGCGTCGTGGTAGACCCGCTCCCAGTCAACGGACGACACCTCCAGGTGCTTGAGCTGCAGGCTGACGGCACCGTGGCAGGTGCTCCACACGACGGCGGCCGCGTGCGTGGCATTCATCGTGCGCAGAATACCGGCGTCCATCGTGCGCTGCAGCCGTTCCGCGAGCAGATGCAGCGTGCCCATTGCCGCAGCTTGTGCCCCTGGTGTCGGCACAAAGTCGGCCACCACTCTTTCGAACATGACGGCGTACAGGGTGGCGTGGTCGAGAGCAAACCGGCGGTAGGCCTCGGCGCAGATGCTGAGGTCCAGCATCGGATCGTCGGTCTCGGGAACCGCGTGCATGGCCTCGGCCAACAACGCAAAGCCCTGCAGAAACAGATGCTCCACAACGCCGTCCTTGCCACCGAAACGCGAGTACACGTTCATCGTGCTCACGCCGGCTTCGGTAGCAATTCGGCGCACGGTCAGGGCGCCTGCGCCCTCGCCGGCCAGCAGGTTGTCGGCGGCTTTCAG
>JAYVVY010000258.1:0-5361 GCA_043786575.1 Ilumatobacteraceae bacterium | reverse complement strand
CTCGCTCGTCGAAAGCCGGTGGAAGTTGACGGCGATGGCGACGTCATCGAACGCGATGCCGTCGCCGTTGATCGCTCGCGTGAGCCAACCAACTGGCGTTCGGAGGCCGAACAACATCGGCTCGCCGGCCGCTATCGCGATGCGCTGCGCTGTCGCTATCGCGCACTGGTCGGCGACCTAGCACGACGAGGGTTGATCGACGAGATACCTGGCCGAACCACGGGCGAGGAGCGTGCGCAACTGCGGCGCGTGACACCTGCTGCGAGCCCGCCGTTCAACTCAGCGGCCGACCTCTTCGACGGTGCGTGGTACGGCCGCAGCGATGTCGACGCGGCCGATGACGACCGCTTTCAGGCGCTCGAGCGCGACGTGCTGGCGACCGCTCCGCAGGCGCGCCGATGAGCCCGCGCCGAACTGCAGGGGCGGACGGTGCGGGTGGCCGCGTCGGCATCACTGCGCTGCTGTTGATAGTCGCCGCGATAGGAATGCTGTTGTTGCTGCGTGCCCAACCCGACCCGGAACCGTTCGACCCGCGCAGCGGCGCCGGCAGCGGCACTCGCGGCTTGGTGCTGCTGCTGGAACACGAGGGAGCGACTGTCGATGTAGTTCGGGCCGCGCCGGCGGTGGGATCGCAGCAGCGCGTGCTCGTCCTGGAGGACCGGCTCAATGATGATCAACGGCGCGACCTGCTGGCGTTTGCCGACAGTGGTGGAGTGGTGGTGGTCGCAGACCCGAACAGCACCCTCGCCGGTGACCTCGGCGCCACCACCACCGTCACCGACGAGCTGCCGTCGTTCGATGCCAACGACGTCGATCCGCAAATCAACGTGCCGCGCGGCGACTGCAGCATCGCCGCGCTCGGCCATCTGCGCGGTCTGTTCGTTCGCAACGGAGTGCGCTTTCAGAACCCAGGGGTGATGGTGACCTGCTTTCGGAGCCAGTCGGGTTCATTCGCTGCGGTGGTGCCGCGCGGCGCCGGTCTGATTGTGCAACTTGGTGACAACGAGCTCTTCACCAACTCGCTACTGCGCTACGCCGACAACGGGCCGCTGGCGACCGCGCTGCTCGTACCCGTCGACGGTGCACGCGTCGACATCCTGCTCGGCGAGAAAGCGGCTGTGTCAGCCGCTGACATCGGCTCCGGTGAACAGACGCTGTCGGACTTGGTTCGGCCCGGCGTGTGGATGGCCCTGACCCAGCTGGCGATCGCTTTCGTCATCTTCGCCATCGCCCGCGCGATCCGCCCAGGGCGACCGGTGCGCGAGCCCGAGCAGGTGCCCATCGCCGGCAGTGAGCTGGTGGTGGCAACTGGCAATCTGATGCAACGGGCGCAGCACGCCGAACGTGCCGGTTGGCTGCTGCGCGGCAACCTCTACCGCTCGCTGTGCAAGCAGTTCCGACTGCCACCGACCACGTCCATCGAGGCGCTGGATGCGGCTGTCGCAGGGCACACGTCGCTGCCACCCGGGCGGGTGTTGGCAGCGTTGCAGTGCGAGGTGCAGGACAACGACGGGCTGATGCAGCTCAGCAAATCTCTACAAGCAATCCGTGAAGCGACCCCGTTGGGGCGCATCGAACATGAAGGAGCCAACTCGTGAACGATGAGAACAGGTCACCCCTGCAGGCCGTTTTGGCGGTGCGCGACGAGGTCGGCAAAGTGGTGGTCGGCCAGGAGGGCGTGCTCACCGGTGCTATCGCCGCACTCCTGGTCAACGGACATGTGCTGCTGGAAGGTGTGCCCGGTGTCGCCAAAACGCTGCTGGCGAAAAGCCTGGCTGCGGCGTTCGATATGAAGTTTACCCGCCTGCAGTTCACTCCCGACCTGATGCCCAGCGATGTCATCGGCCAGCAGTTGGTGGGCCAGACCTCGGACGGCATCACGTTCAAGTTCCGTGAGGGGCCGGTGTTCACCAACCTGTTGTTGGCCGACGAGATCAACCGCACGCCACCCAAAACGCAAGCAGCGCTGCTGGAAGCGATGGAGGAACGGCAGGTCAGTTTCGACGGCCAGACCTATCCGCTGCCCGATCCGTTCCTGGTGATTGCGACACAGAACCCGATCGAGTACGAGGGCACCTACCCGCTTCCGGAGGCGCAGCTCGACCGCTTTCTGTTCAAGCTGCAGGTGCAGTACCCCACCTTCGAGCAGGAGCTGGAGATGGTGGCACGGCACGACCGGGGCATGAACCCTCACGATGTTCGCGGGTCGGGTGTGCGGCCGGTGGCGTCTGCTGCCGACCTCGCTGCTGGCCGTGCTGCGATACAACGGATTCGGGTGGAGCCGGCGGTGCAGCAGTACATCGTCAATGTCTGTCGCGCGACCCGTGAATCACCGTCGTTGCAGCTGGGTGTCTCGCCGCGTGGCATGACCTGGCTGCTGCACGCCTCGAAGGCGTGGGCGTGGCTGAGCGGGCGCGAGTTCGTGACGCCCGACGAGGTGAAGTCTGTTGCCAAGCCGTGCCTGCGCCACCGCATCATGGTCCGCCCGGAACTGGAGCTGGAGGGCACCTCGGCCGACGCCGTGCTCGATGGCATCCTCGCCACTGTCCCCACGCCGCGCTGACTGCATCCGTCACGCATGAAACACCGCATCGCCTACCCGTTGCCGACAGTGTGGTTCGCCGCGCTCGTCGCCATCTCGGGTCTTGCGTTGTTCGCGTGGCCGGGTCGCAGCTGGAATGCGATGGTCGCAGTCGAGTTGGTATTGCTGCTCGCGTTCATCGTCGACGCGGTGCTGTGTGTGGCGCCGAAGCGCATCGATGTGCAGCGCGAACTCGACGAGTCGGTGACGATGGGCGAGGCAGTGACGTTGACGTGGTTGGTCGATAATCGAGCGTCGCGAGGTGCGCGGGTAACGGTCACCGATGCGCTGTGGCCCAGCCTGTCGGCAGAACGTCGACGCGTCAGCACCACCCTGCGGCCGGGTGCTCGTCTGCGAGCGAAGACGGTGCTGCGGCCGACTCGTCGCGGCCGGTTCCCGCTGCGTGATGTGACCGTCCGCGTCGAGGGGCCGCTGCGGCTGGTCAATCGACAGGCGACGCGTGCGCTCGAGGGTGGTCTGCGCGTGATGCCCGCCTACCCCAGCCGCGAGGACGTGCAGCGCCGCATTCGTGTGCCGCGGGTCTTGGAAGTTGGGCTGCGCAGCATCCGCACCAGCGGCGGTGGTACCGAGTTCGATCAGCTGCGCGACTTCCGGCCCGACGACGAGTTCCGCCGCATCGACTGGCCATCGACGGTTCGGTTGCAGCGTCCGATCGTCAAGCAGTACCGGGCCGAGCGCAACCAGAACGTGGTGCTGTTGCTGGACAACGGCCGCGTGATGGCGGGCACTGTTGGCGGGGTGCCGCGCGTGGAGCACGCGATGGATGCCGTGCTGGGCATGGTGCAGGCAGCGACGAAGCTGGGTGACCGCGTGGGCATGCTGGCGTTCGATCGTCAGGTGCGCAGCATCGTCGTGCCCACCAACGGCAAGAGTCAGCTCGGTCGCGCTGCCGAGGCGATGTACATGCTGGAGCCCGATTACAGCGAGAGTGCGTACTTGGCCGCCTTCAACTATGCAACGGCTCGCTTCCGCCGCCGTTCGCTGTTCATCGTGCTCACCGACCTTGTCGAGTCCGCTGTCGAGCAAGCGCTGTTGCCGGCGCTGTCGATCATCACCCGTCGCCACCTGGTGGTGGTGGCCGCAGTGCAGGACCCGGCGGTGACCAACTGGGCTGCGGGGGGCGATCACCAGTGGGCCAGCGAGGCCTATCGCGAGGCGGCCGCGGTCAACGTGTTGCATCAACGCGCCCGCGCCACGGCACGGCTGCGGGCCGCAGGCGCGATTGTCGTCGACGCCGCCCCGGGCAAGCTGGCCACCGAGCTGGTCGACAAATACCTAGAAGTAAAAGCCAGCGGCCGCCTCTGAATGCTCCCGTGCTCTGCCCGCTCCGGGTTCTGCTCCGTCAAGTTGGCTAAATGATGCTCTGGAAGTGGGGTAGCGGTGCGTCTGCGGACGCGTTCTGGTCACCGGCCCACCGGCGGGTGTAGTTGATTCAGCTCAGCGACAACTCTCGTTGCGGTTGGTGCGAGTGGGTGCAAGGAAAGTTGTCGGTGAGCACAACCAGGTAATGCCGGTCGGGCGGCCGCCGCCCCGACCGTCATCGGCGACCCCGATCATCTCCGTCAAGAGCAGGGGTTTCGCAGCCCCGAGTGGTGCTAGGCGAGGGCGGCGTCGGGGGAGAACTGGTCGAGGCCGTCGCGACGCAGGCGCACCGCGAAGATGATGGTCCAGCCCCAGAACAGGCTGAACATTCCGACCCCGATGCCGACCCGCACCGCGGTCGGCCAAGGGCGGCCGGTGACGAACCCTTCCACGATCGCCGCCATCAGAAAGGCGACGATGAGGCCCACCAGCACGCTGCCGGATCGACGGGCCTCGTCGGTCAGCGCGTTGAAACGCGGCCGATCACCGGGGTCGATGATCGACCATCCGATGCGTAGCCCGGCGGCCCCCGCGACGACGACGGCCGACAGCTCGAGCATTCCGTGCGGGAGTATCAAGCCCCAGAACTTGTCGGCTTGCCCCGCGTGGGTGAAGAGGCCTCCAGCCATGCCGCCGTTCGCGCCGTTCCATGCCAGCAGCGCGGCGGTGACGACGCAGAGCAACACGCCAGCGGCGAAGGCGAGGAAGCCGACGCGGATGTTGTTGAGGAACACCTGCGTGGCAAAGTTCTGTGACGGCTGATTGGAGTAGTAGTCCTCGAAGTCCTGGTTGATGTACTGCTGGCCGGAGCCGTCTGGCGCAGCGACGTCGAACGCCTTCGGGGAGACGGACAGCCAAATCTGGAAGACGGCCCACGGCACGAACGTCAGCAGCGCAGCAACGAGGATGTACTTGCGCAGCGCGTAGATGGCGGAGGGAAACGTGACGGTGGCGAACTGCGTGATGCCGCGGCGCACTTCGGTATCGCGCTGCCCGTAGAGCACGCCGTGGGCGTCGCTGACCAGCAGTGTCAGTCGGTTGACCAGCGCCGAGTCGGCCGCGTACTCGACGCGCGCATTGGCCAGGTTGCCACCCGCGCGCTGATACAGATGGATCATCTCATCGAGTTCGTCGGGCGTGACCTGGGTGACCTTGCGCGCTTGCTCGGTGAGCTGCTGGAGCCGCCACCAAGCGCCCTGATGTGCCGCCACGAACGCATCGATGTCCACTGCCTGCGTAGGGTAGTGGGCCGATGGATGGCATCGTCACCCCTGAAGCAGTCGTGCTCGACGTGGAGACGGCTGGCGTCGCCTCCCGGGTCTTTGCAGGCATCATCGACTTCGCGATTCAGATCGCCATCCTGTGGCTGGTGGCGATGCTGCTGGCCATCAGCGGCG